>JAICUS010000538.1 GCA_025935735.1 Solirubrobacteraceae bacterium
CACCGCTCCGATCGGAACCTCGACGAACAGCAGGCGCCGCGCGTCCACCGTCCGCTCGTGAACGGTCGCCGTCAGGGGAGGGCTCGTCCCGTTGTAGACCGCCAGACGCAGCCCTTCTGGCGAGTAGTCGGCCGGAACGCCCTGGAGTGCGTCGGCCCGGGTCCGCGCTGCGTCGCGAACACCGAGGACGATGATCCCGCCCTGGGCATTGGCGAGACACGCGGCGGTTTCCGCGATCAGGCCGAGGAAGTCCTTGCGAGCCTTGCCCATGTTGCGCTTGGGCTTGACGTCGTCCGGCAGCGCGGTTTCCGGCGTCTCCTTGAAGTCGAGCCACTGAAGCTCGTTGGCCGACGCTTTCCAGTCGTCGCCGATCTCGCGGATCGCGCGGTCGGCGAGGCTCAGCAGCGTGTCACGGGTATGATCGAGAAATGATAACCATCCCCGCGACACGCGTATCATACTAGCGATCATTTGCCCTGGCGCAGCGGCTAGGGTCTTGCGCCATGGGAGTCCTGGACGACAAGGTGGCGATCGTGACCGGCTCGGCCCGCGGCATCGGCCGCGCGACGGCCGAGCTGCTCTCGGAGCACGGCGCCAAGGTGATCATCAATGACCTCGACGCGGATCTGGCCGAGCAGGCGGCGTCCGAGATCGCCGGCGAGACGGCCGTCTACGGCGGCGATCTGACGAAGGAGGGCGCGCCCGACGCGCTCGTGCAGACGGCGATCGACGCCTGGGGCAAGGTCGACATCATCGTCAACAATGCCGGTTACACGATCGACGCGCCGATCCACAAGATGTCCGACGAGGCGTACCAGCGGATGCTGGACATCCACACGATCGTGCCGTTCCGGGTGATCCGCGCGGCCGCGCCGCACCTGCGCGAGCCGGCGAAGAAGGAGCGCGAGGAGGGCCGCGAGGTCTTCCGCAAGATCGTCAACGTCTCCTCGATCTCGGGCACGATGGGCAACGCCGGCCAGGCGAACTACTCCTCGGGCAAGGCGGCCGTGGTCGGGCTGACCAAGACGCTGGCCAAGGAGTGGGGCCAGTTCAAGATCAACGTCAACGCCGTGGCGTTCGGCTGGATCGAGACGCGGCTGACCGCGCCCAAGGAGTCGTCGAACACGATGGAGATCGACGGCCAGACCGTCCAGCTGGGCATCCCCGAGCAGATGCGCTCGGTGGCGCCGATGCTGATCCCGATCGGCCGCCCGGGGACGCCGGCCGAGGCCGCCGGCGGCGTGTTCTTCCTCTGCTCGCCGTGGTCGAACTTCGTCCACGGGCAGGTGCTCAACATCACCGGCGGGCAGTTCTCGGGGATGACGACATGAAGCTGGTCAAGCCGACCGAGATCACGCGCGACGTGCCGCGCGGCGTGGTCGGCGGCGCCGAGATCTCGCAGGCCACGACGGGCGCCACCAACATCTACATGGCGATCTTCCGCGTGCCCGCCGGCTCGCGCGGGCGCCCCCACTACCACGACAACTGCGAGAGCGCGCTGTACATGCTCTCGGGGTCGATCGAGATCAAGTGGGGCGACAAGCTCGAGGACTCGCTGGTGGTCGAGGCCGGCGACATGCTCTACGTGCCGCCGCGCGAGACGCACACCGTGCGCAACCGCAGCGACAGCGAGCCGGCCGAGTACATCGTGGCGCGGGACTCGCCGACGGAGGACTCCGTAGAGGTTCCCTGGGCGGAAATGTAATCAAGGCGCTCACCCGAGCTTGCGAGGGTGAGTAAGCCGCATGTGATTACTCACTAACTTGGCGCGGAGACGCTCGCCGCGGGCTTGACGAACGAAGGAAGTGAGTGCACACTCACTTCATGTCGTCGCTCGAATCCACCACTCCGCGCCGCCCGCGCGCCGGCTGGACCTTCGCGATCGTCTCGGTCGCGCTCTTCATGGTCGTCCTCGACAACCTGGTCGTCACGACCGCGCTGCCGTCGATCCGCGCCGACCTCGGCGGCGGCGTGCAGGCGCTGGAGTGGACGGTCAACGCCTACACGCTCACCTACGCCGTCCTGCTGCTCACCGGCGCGGCGCTCGGCGACCGCTTCGGCCGGCGCCGCATGTTCGTGCTCGGCCTGGGCGTCTTCACACTCGCTTCCGCCGCCGCCGCGCTGGCGCCGGGCACGGACGCGCTGATCGCCGCCCGGGCGATCCAGGGTGCGGGTGCGGCGATCGTCACGCCGCTCACGCTGACCTTGCTCTCCGAGGCGTTCCCGCCCGAGCGGCGCGGGCTGGCGCTCGGCGCCTGGTCGGGCATCTCCGGCCTCGGCGTCGCGCTCGGGCCGCTGGTCGGCGGCGCCGTGGTCGAGGGCATCTCCTGGCACTGGATCTTCTGGCTCAACGTGCCGATCGGCCTGGCCGTCGCGCCGCTGGCGCTGCGCCGGCTGACGGAGTCCCACGGCCCGGCCAAGCGGCTCGACCCGCCGGGGCTGGCGCTCGCCGGCCTCGGCCTGCTCGGCGTCGTGTTCGGGATCGTGCGCGGCAACGAGTTGGGCTGGACGAGCCCCGGCATCCTCGCCTCGCTGAGCGCCGGCGCGGTCCTGCTCGCCGGCTTCGTGGCCTGGGAGCTGCGCGCGCCGGCGCCGATGCTGCCGATGCGCTTCTTCCGCTCGCGCGCCTTCGCCGCCGCCAACGGCGTCTCGCTGGCGATGTACTTCGGCGTGTTCGGCTCGATCTTCCTGCTGGCGCAGTTCTTCCAGGTGGTCGAGCACATGTCGCCGCTCGAGGCCGGCCTGCGCACGCTGCCGTGGACCGGCATGCCGATGCTCGTGGCGCCGCTGGCCGGGCTGCTGAGCGACCGGATCGGCTCGCGGCCGCCGATGGCCGCCGGGCTGGCGCTGCAGTCGGGCGCGATCGCCTGGCTGGCGTCGGTGTCGAGCCCCACCGTCCCCTACTCGCACCTGGTCGTGCCGTTCGCGATGGCCGGGACGGGGATGGCGCTGGTGTTCGCGCCGACCGCCAACGCGGTCCTCGCCGCCGTGCGCCCGCAAGAGGCGGGACAGGCGTCCGGCGCGACGAACGCGATCCGCGAGGTCGGCGGCGTGCTGGGCATCGCCGTGCTCGCCTCGGTGTTCTCCGCGCACGGCTCCTACGCGTCCGGCCAGGCGTTCACCGACGGCATGACGAGCGCGATCTGGGTCGGCGCCGTCGTGCTCGCCGCCGGCGCGCTGCTGGCCCTGCTGGTCCCCGGCCGCCGGCGCGCGCCTCAGGTCGCGCCGAACGCCGCCTTGGCCTCGTCGTAGAGCCGGCGGACCTCCGCGAAGATGGCGTCGGCCGCGGCCTGCTCCTGGTCGCGCGTCGGCGCCTCGACGCGCTCGTAGGCGAACGGCTCGCCGTAGAGCACGCGCACCTTCGGGAACTGCAGCCGCTTCCAGTTGCGCACGTGCGAGGAGCCGTGGATCGCCACCGGGACGATCGGCGCGCCGCTCAGCAGCGCGAGGCGCCCGATCCCCCGGCGCGGCTTGTCCGACAGCTCGCCGGTCCGGGAGCGCCCGCCCTCGGCGTACATCGCCACCACCCCGCCGCGGTCCAGCACGCTGACCGCCGTGACGAACGCCTCCTGGTCGGCGAATCCGCGGCGCACGGGGAAGACGCCGCCGTGCGTGTAGATGAACTGCAGCGGCGGCTTGAACAGCTGCGACTTGGCCATGAACTGCACCTTGCGCCGCAGCGAGAGGCCGAGGAAGAAGTGGTCGAGGAACGAGAAGTGGTTCGGCGCGAGGATGGCCGCGCCGGCCGCGGGCACGTTCCCGGCCCGGAACCCGCGTGCGCGGAAGAGCGTCCAGGCGATCAGGCTCATCGCGATCCGCACGACGTCGTAGGCGAGGTTCGGCCGCTTCGTCCGCGTGCGGTGGTGGAAGCGGGCGAAGTGCTCGGCGGGGCGCGGGTCCTTGTAGACCTGCTCCTTGAGCTGCGTGAGCTCGGGCTGGCTCATGCGGGCAGCCTACCCCCGATATCGTCCCCGCCCATGGCGAACGTCGAGGCCCACATCACGGGCACCGTGTGGAAGATCGAGGTGGCGGTCGGCGACCAGGTCGAGGAGGGCGACACGGTCGCGATCCTCGAGTCGATGAAGATGGAGATGCCGGTGGAGGCCGAGGACGAGGG
>JAICUS010000611.1 GCA_025935735.1 Solirubrobacteraceae bacterium
CGCAGTCGAGCTCACCGACGCCGCGCGCGACCTGCTCGGAGACCTGGGCTACGACCCGACCTACGGCGCCCGGCCGCTGAAGCGGATCATCTCCAAGCGGCTCGTCGACCCGCTGGCGCTCGGCATCCTCAAGGGCGACTTCGCCCCCGGCGACACGATCCTCGTGGACGCCGACGGCGGCGACCTGCGCTTCGACCGCACGCGGCTCGCCGAGCCGACAATGGTGATTTAGCGCTTCTTGCCGTGGATCGCGCGGTTGACCTTCACGGTCAGCCGCGCGCTCAGGTCCGGCGCGGGCGTATAGCGGCGCTGCTGGTCGAACTGGATCGTCCAGGTGCCGACCTTCGGGCTGTGCCGGAACGGGAACTGGCGCATCTTGCGCGAGAACGCGCCGCAGCCGCCGTGCGGGAACGCGACCCGCACGGTCTTGTGCGAGTGGCCCTTGTAGACGTAGTGCGCGTAGACGGGCCCGATGCCGGTGAAGCCGCGGCCCTTGAAGCGCACCCGCGCCCGCGTGCGCGCCTGCGCCGGGATCTGCTCGACCGACAGCGCAGTCACCCAGCCGATCGCGCTGGCCGTGTCGTTCTGGTTGGCCTGCTCGGTCAGCCGCAGCGTGAAGCGGTGCACGCCGAACGGGATGTACGGCGCGGGGACCGAGCCGGTCACGTTGCCGGCGGCGTCGGCCTGCGGCGGCGCGCTCCCGGGCCCCGGCGTCTGCAGGACGTTGTCGACGAACACGTCGATGTAGGCGTAGGGCGCGAAGCCCGACGCGGCGATCGCGACCGGCTGGGTCTGGTTGGGCTGGGCGGCGACGTAGCAGGGCTGGGCGAGCGGCGCGATCGCCGGCTGCGCGGACGCCGCGGCGGCGGGGCCGAGGGTCGCGGCGAGCGCGCTCGCGGTGAGCAGGCGGAGGACCATCGTCATCCGGAACACCGCACCGGCGGCGGAGGTTCGGTAGAAGGGGTCATCTCAACCTTGCGAGGAGGATGCCGTGCCGACATACATCATGCTCTCCACGCTCACGCCGGAGGGGATCCAGACCGTCAAGAACAACCCGCAGCGCATCCGCGAGGTCAACCGCGAGGTCGAGCAGCTCGGCGCCGAGGTCAAGGCCCAGTGGGCCACGCTGGGCAGCTTCGACTTCGTGAACATCGTCGAGGCGCCCGACGAGAAGACCATGGCGCGGATCAGCCTGGAGCTCGGCTCGCGCGGCACCGGCCACTACGAGACGCTGATGGCGATCCCGATCGACGACTTCATCGCCGCGCTTTGAAGGTCCTCGTCCTCGGCGGCGGGGGCCGCGAGCACGCGATCGTCCGCGCGCTCCGGCGCTCGCCGCAGCAGCCCGAGGTGTTCTGCTCGCCGGGCAACGCCGGGATCGCCCGCGACGCGCCGCCGCTGGAGCCGGCGGACGCGGACCTCGTGCTCGTCGGGCCGGAGGCGCCGCTGGTCGAGGGCTTCGCCGACCGCTGCCCGGTGCCGTGCTTCGGGCCGTCGGCCGCCGCGGCGCGGCTAGAGGGCTCCAAGGCCTACGCCAAGGAGGTGATGGCGGCGGCCGGGGTGCCGACCGCCTCGCACACCGTGGTCGGCGGCGTCGAGGAGGGGATGGCGGCGATCGCGCGCTA
This sequence comes from Solirubrobacteraceae bacterium, assembly GCA_025935735.1. The sequence goes on from JAICUS010000611.1 coordinate 1,626, forward strand.
CCCGGTGGTGCTCAAGGCGGACGGGCTGGCCGCCGGCAAGGGCGTGGTCATCGCGCCCGACGAGGCCGCGGCCCGAGCGGCGCTGGAGGACATGCTGGTCGCGCAGCGCTTCGGCGAGATGCCGGTCGTGGTCGAGGAGCACATGGAGGGCCCGGAGCTCTCGCTGCTGGCGCTGTGCGACGGGGAGACCGCGCTCCCGCTCGCGCCGGCGCGCGACTTCAAGCGCATCGGCGAGGGCGACACCGGCCCCAACACCGGCGGCATGGGCGCCTACTCGCCGGTCCCGGAGGCCGAGCCGCTGGTCGAGGAGATCCGGGCGACGGTCCTGCAGCCCGTGGTGGATGAGCTGGCCCGCCGCGGCACTCCGTTCCACGGCGTCCTCTACGCCGGGCTGATGCTGACCGCGGACGGCCCGCGGGTGCTCGAGTTCAACGTCCGCTTCGGCGACCCCGAGACCCAGGCCGTGCTGCCCCGGCTGCGCTCGGACCTGCTCGACCTGGTCACGCGCGCGATCCGCCCCGGCGGGCTGGCGGGCGTCACGCTGGAGTGGGACCCGCGGACGGCGGTGACGGTCGTGCTCGCCTCGCGCGGCTACCCGGCGTCGTCCTCCTCCGGCGACGTCATCACGGGCCTGGACGCGGTCCCGGCCGGGGTCGAGGTCACCCATGCCGGCACGGCCGAGCGCGCCGGCGCGGTCGTCACCGCGGGCGGGCGGGTGCTCAACGTGACGGCGCTCGGCACCGGCAACCAAGCCGCCCGGGCCGCCGCGTATGCTGCCGCGGACGTGATCCAGTTCGACGGCAAGACACTGCGCCGGGACATCGCCGAATGAGTGAGCCCGTCACCGAGACCGAGCTCCAGCTCGAGGACATGCCGGTCGACGCGCCGCGCGTCGGCATCGTCATGGGTTCGAAGTCGGACATGCCGGCCATGGAATCGGCGGCCAAGGAGCTCGAGCAGCGCGGCATCCTGCACGAGGTCCGGGTGATGTCCGCGCACCGCGAGCCGGACACGGTCGCCGACTACGCCAAGAACGCCCGCATGCGGGGGCTGAAGGTGATCATCGCGGGCGCCGGGCTGTCCGCCGCGCTGCCGGGCGTGGTGGCCGCCCACACCGATCTACCGGTCATCGGAGTGCCCCTGACGTCCTCGAAGTCGGTGGCCGGGGGGCTGGACGCGCTGCTGTCGATCGCCCAGATGCCGCCGGGGGTGCCGGTGGCCTGCGTCGGGGTCGACAACGCGCGCAACGCCGCGGTGCTCGCGGCCCGGATCCTGTCCACCTGAGCAGTAGCTGAGACCCCGCGGTCCGGTTACAGTGGCGCCGCTGGTGCGCCTGGAAACCGATGACGTGCCCGATCTCGGGCTGCGGGAGGCTTTTCGGCGCGGGGGAGAGATGGGGGCGCGCATAGCGCGGCTCGACTGGTCCGCCACGCCGCTCGGCCCGATCGCCGGCTGGTCGCCCGCGCTGCGCGGCGCGGTCCGCATGCTGCTGGCCTCCAAGGCCCAGATCGTGGCCTTCTGGGGCTCGGAGCACGTCGCGCTCTACAACGACGCCTACGCGCCGACGATCGGCGACAAGCACCCCCACGCGCTCGGCCGCCCCGCGCGCGAGCACTGGGGCGAGCTGTGGGACGTGCTCGGGCCGCTGCTGGAGGGCGTGCGCGAGAGCGGGGAGGCGTTCTCGGCGCGCGACCACCCGTTCACGATCGAGCGCCACGGCTTCCTCGAGCCGGTCTACTTCGACGTCTCCTACGACCCCGTCTTCGCGGAGTCCGGCGAGGTGGCGGGCGTCTACTGCGTGGTCAGCGAG
>JAICUS010000107.1 GCA_025935735.1 Solirubrobacteraceae bacterium
GCCCGCGCCCCGCGAGGCGCCGACGCCACCGGCGCCTTGGGCCGCGCCGGCGTCGTCGAGCTCGCGCTGCACCCCGGCGGCTACGTCCGCTTCGGCGACGACTACGCGCTGCTCGCCCACCCGCGCGCCCCTCGCGGACCCCTCACCGTGCTCGTCGCCGGGCTCGAAGCCGCGCCGCTGCGGCCCGGCGACCCGGCACGGGTCGAGGCCGGACGCCTGCGGGTCGGCCGCCACGAGATCGCGCTCGACGTCACCCCTGCCACACCGCCGCCGGCCCCGCCGCTCCGCCCCGGTTGGCGCGCCGCACTGCGCGCCGCCCTGGATGCCGCTCCCAGCCCGCCGCCCGAGCTCGCCCCCGGCCTCGCCGCGCTCCGCGCCGGCGACCTCGAGCGAGCCGTCGCCCACCTGGCCGGCCGCGGCCCCGGCCTGACCCCCACCGGCGACGACATCCTCGCCGGCTACGCCGCTTGGCATAAAGCAAACCTAAACAGACCTGTCCCCCCACTCCCCGCCACCCCCCGGAGGGGGACTGTCCCCCTTATGTCGGAGACCTCGGCGGAGCGGGAGAAAGCCGGCCCCGCGGCGCGCGTCACGAACCTAAAGGGGACTGTCCCCTTTATGTCTCCGGTTGGGCTGGCGTACCTGCGGTGTGCCGAGCGGGGGGAGTTGGCGGAGCCGGCTGCGCGGGTGCTGGCGGCGATCCGCGATGGAGATGTGGCGGCGGCGCGGCGGGCCGCGCGGGCGCTGGGTGCGTGGGGGGCGAGCTCGGGCGCTGCCATCCTGTGGGGGCTGGCGAGCGCGACGTGAACGAGATCGGACCGAACTTCATCGCCCGGCCGTACCGTGGCGTGAGCGTGCAGGACTTCGCGACGCTCGACGAGGGTCCGCTGCTGGAGCGGATTCGCGGCCGGCGCGTGTACCGGCGGACCGAGTTCATCGTCGCCGTGTGCGGCGACGAGCGCGCGGTGGTCCAACTGGAGCGGGCGGAAGAGGACGGGATCCTCGCCGGGGTGCGCGACGCCCGGCTGCTGGCGAGGCCCGGCGAGGTGGCGTTCGTGCGCGACGAGTCGGTGGACACCGGCAACGCGTCGCAGCTCGCCCGGGTGGCCCGCGACCATGGCGGCGCGCGCGTGTGCGTCGTCGAGGGCCGCTTCCAGCACGTGAACTTCATCTACTCGCCCGCTCCCGCCCGCGTGCGGGTCCTCGAGGTGATCCCGCCGGAGCCGCCGAAGCTGCTCGAGATGGCGCAGGCCGTGCTGGACTTCGACGAGGACCTCCCGCCGGTACAGCTCGACTTCGTGGCCATCGACCTGCGCGAGCTCGCGCGCACGAACCCCGCCGACCACTATCTCTTCCCGTGCCGCTCCGGCGGGCTCGACCTCGACGCGCGGGTGGACTTCCTCGACGCCGGCCCGGAGGCGCCGGGGGAGTGGACGCTGGTGGGATGTGAACGCTCACGCCAGATCCACGCAGCGCTCTACGGCCGCGAAGCCGCGGAGCGCGTCGACTTCTGCCCCCGCCTACACGTCACCGAGCCCGGCGAGCCCATCCTGCTCAAGTGCTGCCTGATCGAGCGCGGGGTCGAGCAGGACGGCCGGCGGCTCACCGTCCCGTGGGGCGCGAGCCTGGAGGAGGTGCGCACCGCGCTGCACCGGCTGGTGGCCGCGTGATCGATTCCACCGTCTACGGGCATCTCTGGGGGACCGAGGAGACCCGCGAGCTGTTCGACGACCGCGGGCGCACGCGGATCTGGCTCCAGATCATCCAGGCGCTCGCCCACGAGCAGGCCGAGCTCGGCCTGATCCCCGCCGAGGCGGCGCGCCAGATCGCCGAGCTCCCGGAGCCCGACCTGAACGCCGTCGGCGAGCAGACCCGCGCCACCGGCCACTCGACGCTCGGACTGATCCGGGTCCTGCGCGAGTCGCTCGCACCCGAGGGCGCCGAGTGGGTCTACTACGGCGCGACCGTGCAGGACGTCACCGACACGTGGTGTGGGCTGGTGGCCGTGAGGATGCTGGCGATCCTGCGCCGCGACCTGGCCGACATCGAGGGCTCGCTCCTCCGTTTGGCGCGCGCGCACCGCGACACGCTGATGCTCGGGCGCACCCACGGCCAGCCGGGGCTGCCGATCACGTTCGGCTTCAAGGCCGCCGGCTGGGCCGCCGAGGTGCGTCGCCACCTCGACCGGATCGACGAGGCCGAGCCGCGCGTCAGCGTCGGGCAGCTCGCCGGCGCGGTCGGCACGCTGTCCGCCTACGGCGAGCACGGCGTCGAGCTGCAGCGACGCCTGCTGACCCGGCTCGGCCTCGGCGTGCCGGACACGAGCTGGCTGACCGCGCGCGACCGGATCGCCGAGCTGACCACGCTGCTCGCGCTCGTCACCGGGACGCTCGCCCGCATCGGGAACGAGGTCTACAACCTCCAGCGCCCGGAGATCGGCGAGCTGGCCGAGGCGCCCATGCCCGGCGCGGTCGGCAGCATCACCATGCCGCAGAAGCGCAACCCGGAGCGCTCCGAGCACCTGTGGACGCTCGCCCGCGTCGTCCGCGGCGCCGCGGGGCTGGCGCTCGAGGGCCTGGTCGGCGAGCACGAGCGCGACGGCGCCGCCTGGAAGACCGAGTGGGCGTTCCTGCCGCAGGCCTGCGGCGCCGCGGCGGTCGCCCTGCGGCTCGCGGCCGACCTGCTGTCCGGCCTGCAGGTGGACCGCGAGCGGATGCGGGTGAACCTCGACGCCCAGCGCGGCTACGTGCTCGCCGAGCCGGTCATGCTCGCGCTGGCCGAGCGCGTCGGCAAGCACCGCGCGCACGAGCTGATCCACCGCGCGGCGCTGGCCGGCCAGGAGCGCGGGGTGGACTTCGAGACCGCGCTCGCACAGGACGAGGACGTCGCGCGCGCGCTGCCGGACGCGGCGGCGCTGCTGACCCCGGAGCGCGCGCTGGGGGCGACCGCCGCACTGGTGGACGCTGTCCTCGCGCGGGGGGAGACGCCGTGACCGACGAGCGGGGCGAGATCTGCGAGGCCGAGTCGCTGCCGGGCACGCCGCCTCCCGGGTACCTCGGTGCCGAGGCGCGGATCAGGCGCGGGCCGGCGCCGGAGCTCGTCGCCGCGGGATATGAGCTCGAGCTGGCCGACGCGCCCGTGCTCGAGCGTGGGTTGACGCTGGCCGACATCGCGCATGTGCGCGCGCTGCGCACCATCCCCGACGAGCACCGGCGGATGCTGTTGGACGTGCTCCCGGACCTGCACCTGGAGGAGGTCGACAGCCGGTATGGCGACATCGTCAACGCGCGCGAGCGTGAGCTCGAGCGGCGCGTGGGGGAGGCCGCCGGGTGGCTGAACGCCGGGCGGCCGCGGCGGGAGGCGGGCCGGATCGCGTTTCGGATCGCGCTGCGGACGCGGCTGCTCGACCTGGCGGAGGCCGTTGCCCGCTTCGCCGCCGCGCTGACGGAGACGGCCGCGCGCGAGCGCGACACGCCGATGCCCGACTACACCTACCTGCAGGTCGGCCAGCCGACGACCGCCGGCCACTGGCTGCTCTCGTTCGCCTATCCGGCGCTGCGCGACGCCGAGCGCGTGCTGGCCGACTTCGCGCACGTCAACCGCAGCCCGGCCGGCGCCGGCGGCGTCAACGGCTCGCGCTTCCCGCTGGACCGGGAGCAGCTGTCGGAGCTGCTCGGCTTCAGCGAGCCGATCGCCCACACTCGCGACGCGATGTGGCAGACCGACGGCTTCGCCGAGGCGGCCTGGCACGCGGCGCTCGCCGCCACGAACGCGAGCCGGTTCGCCGAGGACGCCGAGATCTACGGCAGCGACGAGTTCGGGCTGCTGCGGATCGGCGACGAGCTGTGCCGGGCGAGCGCGCTGATGCCCCAGAAGCGCAACCCGTACGCGCTCGTGGTCATCCGCGGTGGCGCGCGCACGCTGCTCGGCCGCGCGACCGGCGTCCTGGCCGCGCAGCAGACGCCCTCCGGCCGCACCGACAACCTCCTGCACGCCTACGGCGAGGTGCCCGGCGCGGTCGACCTCGCCACCCGCCTGCTCGACCTCGCCGCCGCCACCGCCGAGACGCTGACCTTCGACCCCGCGGCCGCCGCCCGCGCGCTGGAGCGCGGGCACGCCCTGGCCACCGACGCCGCCGAGGACATCAGCCTCCGCACCGGCCGCCCGTACCGCGACGCCTACCGCGAGGTCGGACGGGCCGTGGCCGCCGGCGCGTTCGAGCCGCACGACACGGTCGGCGACGCGCTGACCACCCGCACCGTCACCGGCGGCGCCGCGCCCGTGCCGATGGAAGCCATGCTGGCGCAGTGCGGCGCGGCGGTGAAGCAGGTGCGCGAGCGGGTCGCGACCGCCCGCCGGGCGATCGCCGAGGCGGAACGCGCGCTACTGGCCCGGCAGTAGGTCGAGCGTGTCGAAGCGCAGGCCGCGGCGCAGGGTCTCGAGCGCGATGACGTCCTCGGCGCCGATGTTGCCGAGGTTGACGTTCGGGCCGACGTGGCGCAGCAGCCAGGCCTGCTGGGTGCGCTGCGGGGCCTCGAAGATGACCGTGGCGTGCCCGACGGCGTGCAGGATCGCCTCGACGAGGTCGGTGTGGACCGCGCCGGAGGCGTCGAAGAGCCCGACCGTGCCGCTCTCGCGGCCCTCGGCGATGACCAGCGCCGCGCCGGCGGCGAGGTCGCCGAGCATCTCGTCGCACCAGTCGCCGGCCACCGCCCGGCCGCTCTTGGAGCCGACCTCGGCGATCACCGTGAACTCGCCGGCCAGGCGGTTGATCAGCGCCGCCTTGCGCTCGCGCGACATCGGCAGCGAGCCGTTGGACACCTCGACGTGGTCGATGCCCAGCGAGTGCAGCCACTCCGCGAACTCGTCGACGCGGTCCTGCGCCGCAGCGATCTCCAGCAGCGTCCCGCCGGGGCAGAGCGCGATCCCGGCGTCGCGGCAGATCGCCACCTTGTCGGCCACCGCGCCGCTCACGTACGCCGTGCCCCAGCCGAGCTTGATGAGGTCGATGTGCTCTCCCGCGGTGATCAGCAGCGACTCGAGCGCCAGCGGCGAGAGCCCGCGGTCGAGCACGTGGGTGATGCCGGCGCGCCGGGGCTTCGCCGTCCGCTCGGGCAGGGTGAGGAAGTCCGGCGCCGGCCGCGGCGCGGGCGGCGGCGGCTCTCCGTCCAGGCGCAGCGACCGGTAGTGCACCCCTGCATGGTACGGGGTTCACTGGCCTGATCACGTGATTGTGAACGATCACAGGATTGTGAACAATCCTGGTAACGTGTTTGCGATCGTGCCGTCCACCGCTGCCGTGCAAGCCGCCCTCGACGTCCTCGAGCTCGCCCGGTCGGACCGGTTCGCCGAGGTCCGCGGCCGCTTCGCTCCCAACCTCCAGCCGCTCGTGCAGCCCGAGGCGCTCGCGCAGGCCTGGAGCGCCGAGCTCGACCGGCAGGGGCCGATCGTCTCCATCGGCGCGCCGCTGACCGAGCCGGTTCCGCCCGCCGCGACGCTGGTCAAGATCCCCGTCACCTGCGAGCGGGGTGGCTTCACGCTCGTCGCCGCCGCGACGGAGCAGTGGCAACTGCTCTCGCTGCAGCTCGCGCCCCCGGAGGCCGCAACACCGGCCGCACCGTGGGAGCCGCCCGCCTGCTGGCCGGTGGCGCCCAGCCGCTGCACCGGGCGATCCTCCGCCAGGCGCGCCATCTGGCCTCGCTGAGCCCGGGCAGCGAGGCGGCCGCCCGGTCCACGCTCGCCGCGCTCGGCGCGCAGGTGCAGCGGGTCGACCGCGACCTGTCGGCGGCGACGCCGTCCACCGAGCTGCCGCTCGGCGCGCCCGCCGCCTACTGGCTCGACCTGCGCGACTACCGCCCCCGCCGAGCTCGCCGCCACGCTCGGCAAGCCGATGCGCATCCTGCAAGGCAGTCGCGACTATCAGGTGACCGTCGCGGACGACCTGGCGATCTGGAGAGACGCACTCGCCGGACGTGATGACGTGACGTTTCGCGTGTACCCGTCCCTCAACCACCTCTTCGTCCCCGGCGAGGGCCCGCCGTCCCCGGCCGAGTACGAGCGCGCGCAGCACGTCGATCCGGCGGTCATCGAGGACATCGCCGGCTGGCTGCGCTAACCGAGGGCGAGCTCGACGGACTTCTCGGCGTGCAGGCGCGTCGTGTCGAACACCGGCACCGGCGAGTCCTCGGGCCCGACCAACAGCCCGATCTCGGTGCAGCCGAACAGGATGCACTCGGCGCCGCGGTCGGCGAGGCCGCGCATGATCCGCCGGTAGTCCTCGCGGGAGCCGGAGTCGACGACGCCGAGGCACAGCTCGTCGTAGATGACGTCGTGCACGCGGCGGCGGTCGCCGGCGTCCGGGACGAGCACCGTCAGGCCGTGGCGCTCGCGCAGCCGCCCGACGTAGAAGTCCTGCTCCATGGTGTACGCGGTTGCAAGCAGCCCCACCGCGCGCATCCCGCCGGCCTTCACCGCGTCCGCGCTGGTATCGGCAATGTGAACGAGAGGGATACTGATCACGTTCTCGATCCTGTTCGCAATCTTGTGCATCGTGTTCGTGCACAGGACGAGCAGCTCGGCGCCCGCGGCCTCGAGCGCGCGGGCCTCGCGCGCGAGGAGCTCGCCCGCCTCGTCCCAGCGGCCGGCGTGCTGGAGCTCCTCGACGTCGGCGAAGTCGACCGACCGCAGGAGGAGGTCGGCGGAGTGCAGGCCGCCGAGCCGGGCGCGGACGCCCTCGTTGACCAGCCGGTAGTACTCGAGCGAGGACTCCCAACTCATCCCGCCGAGCAGCCCGATCCGCTTCATGTGCGCAGTATGCGCAGCTCGCCGGTGTCGCCGTCGAGCTCGACGAGCGCGCCGTCGGGCACGCGCTGTGTCGCCACCTGGGCGCCGACGACGGCCGGGAGCCGGTACTCGCGGGCCACGACGGCGGCGTGGCAGAGGATGCCGCCGGTGTCGGTGACCAGGCCGGCCAGGGACGGGAAGAGCGGCGTCCAGGCGGGCGTGGTGGTCGTGCAGATCAGGACCTCGCCGGCGGAGACCCGGGCGAAGTCCTGGGGGCCGCGGACGACGCGCGCGACGCCGCGGGTGCGGCCGGCCGAGGCGGCGGTGCCGGCGATGACGTCGCCGTCCGCGCTCGCCGCGCCCGGGACGCCGTAGAACTTCGCCACCATCGGCGGGATGAAGGCAGCCGGGTCGGGCGGCTCGCCCAGCCACGGCTCCGGGGCGCCGGCCGCGTCCCGCCGCGCGCGGCGCTCGGCCACCAGCGGCTGGAGGCCCGGGCCCCAGGAGGCGCGCACCGCGTCGGCCAGCTCGTCGCGGCGCAGGTACCAGACGTCCTCGCGGCCGTCGATCCGGCCCTCGGCCACGAGCCGGTCGCCGAACCCCAGCAGCGCCTCCCGCGCCGCCGCCAGGCCGGGATAGTCGATGTGGTAGGCGTGGGTCTCCTCGAGCTCGACCGCCGCGCTGACCCGGTCGATGAGGGCGCGGAACGTGTCGGTGGCGGCGGCCGAGTCGAGCCGGGCCAGCGTCGACTCGATCAGCTCGTCGCGTTCGCGCCGGCGCGCCGCGCGCTCGGCCGGCAGGTCGCGCGGGTGCTCGAGGAACAGCCGGACGCTCTCCAGCGCGAGCTCGGGGCGCTCGGCCTGACGCGGCTCGGAGAGCTCGTGCAGCCGCGACCGCCCGCCGTAGCGCACGAGGTACTCGTCCAGCGCCAGCAGCACCTCGCGGCCGTGGTGCAGCCGCCGCAGCCGCTCCAGGGCGACCGGGCCCGGCAGCTCCAGGATCACGTCGGCCACGTCGCGCTCGGTGGCGAGGACGCTCACCCCCCACAGCGCCTCGTCGGCGTCGAGCGTCTCGTTGGGCAGCCCCTCCAGCAGCCGGTAGGGCTCGAGCTCGTCGCGCTTGCCGAGCCGCTCGACGTAGGCGTCGTGCAGCACCTCGCGCGCGGCGTGGACCGGGATCACGGTGAGGAAGTGGATGCGCCATTGCTCGCGCATGAGCGAGAGCAGCCGCGACAGGCACTCGACCGCGGACTCCGGGTCCAGCCGCTCCGGCCGCATCGCCCGCAGCTCGGCCGTGATCTCCGCGCTGCGCGGCCGGTACGCCGACGCCCAGCGCGAGGCCACGTCCAGCGCGGCCGCGCGCAGCATCGCGGGGTCGGGCTCCCACGCGGGCTCCAGCTCGCGCTCGTACGCCCAGCCGTCCTCGGTGACCATCGTGTCGAAGCCGCCGAACGGCGCGCGCAGCTCGGCCGCCGCGGCCTGGATCCCCAGCCCCATCGCCCAGAACCACACGCCGGCGGACAAGGGCGTCATCGGCTCCGGGTAGTGGGAGGCGTCGTAGGTCCAGGTGCCGTCAGGCAAGCGCGGTGATCGGTCGGCATTGCACGAGCCACAGATCGTCGCCCGTCCAGCAGAACTCGACGTCGACCGGGCCGCCGAGGCCGGCCTCGGCGGTCAACACGAAGTCCGCCACGCGCCGCGCCTCGTCGTCGCGCAGCACGCGCGCCCAGCGCCGCTCGCCCGCCGCCGGCTTGGCCGCGCGCCGCGCCCGCACGCGCCCGCCGTCCCGCGCGACCCGGTACCGATCGGGGTCCAGCGCGCCACTCACCAGCCCCTCGCCGTGCCCGAAGACCGCCTCGACGACGACGTCCTCGCCCGCGCCGGAGACGGGATCGACGGAGAACGCCACCCCCGCGCGCTGGGCGGCGATCGAGCGCTGGACGACGAGCGCGACCCGTGCTGTCGCGCCGTCGCCCCGGTAGGCCACCGCGCGCGCGGAGTCCGCCGCGCGGTAGCAGTGCTCGATCGCCGCGCGCAGCGCGTCGGCGTCGCCGACGTCCATCACGCTCTCGTACTGGCCGGCCGCCGACTTGTCCGCCGCGTCCTCGTCGGCCGCCGAGGAGCGCACGGCCACGGGCCAGTCCAGGCCGACCTCGGGGACGGCGCGGTCGCCGGCCAGGAACGCCTCGTGCCAGGACACGTCCAGCACCACGGCCGGCGGCACCGGCAGCCCGTAGGACACCAGCCGGGCCAGCCCGAGCGCCTTGCCGCCGACCCGGTCGGCCGGCAGCTCGCCCGCCTCCTCCAGCGACAGCGGCCTCACGCCGTCACGGACCGCGCTGCCTCCAGCAGGTGCAGGTAGTCCTCGCGCGCGGGCGCGAAGATGTCGAGGTTCATCACCGGCTCTGAGCCGGTCGGCTCGATGTAGTGCTCGACCCCCGCCGGGATGTGCATGATCGAGCCCGGGCCGACATTGTTCGCAATCTCGCCAACGTGATAGATCGCAGTTCCGGAGACGATCATGGCGATCTGGTCGAACTCGTGGGAGTGGGGGCGCACCTGCATGCCCGGTCGGCACTCGTTCATCACCAGCATCACGTCGGACGTGCCGAAGCCGCGCCGCCGGACGCCGGGCCGGACCTCCTCGTCCGGGATGTCTTCCCAATTGACCGCCTTCATCGCCTACCTCCTGTCCGGCTCGACGAACCCCAGCTCCGTCGAGAGGTTCTCCGCGGCGTCCCGCAGCGCGCGGGCCATCGGGCCGTCCGAGCCCGTCTCGACCGAGGAAGTGGTGCCGACCAGCGCCATCGTGGCCACGATCTCCGCGCCCTGGAAGACCGGCGCGGCCAGCGCGGCGATGCCGTCGACCACCTCGGCGTAGAACGCCATCCGCTGCTCGCGCACCTGCTCCAGCCCGGGCGCCGCGGGTTCGAGGAACGCCCGGAAGACCTGTCCCTGGGCGGAGTCCGGCGGCAGCCGCGAGCCCGTGACCACGATGATCCGCACCAGCCGGCTCGTGTTGTCGTCCACGCGCACGACCACCGGCGACTCGCCGTCCCACACCGACAGCACCGCGGTCTCGTTGGTCTGGGCGACCAGCCGCTCCATGTACGGGCCCGCGACCTTCAGCACCGCGAGCCCGGCCAGCGCGGCCGTGGCCAGCTCGACCACCCGCGGGCCGAGCGTGTAGGCGCCGCCCGCCGCCCGCAGCAGGCCGGCGTTGCGCAGCGCGGTGGCGTAGCGGTGCACGGTGGCCTTGCTCATGCCCATCCGCTGGGTGAGCTCGGCCAGCGTGAGCCGCGGCTCCTCGGCGGTGAACAGCCCGAGCATCTTCGCGGCCCGCTCGACCGACTGGATCGCCGGCGCCGGGGTCTCCGGGAGCGAGCTCATGCCGCCAGCGCCGCCGTCGTCGCCAGCTCGCCTTCCAGCACCTCGACGATCGTGTCGATCTGCTCGCGCGCGATCACCAGCGGCGGGGACATCACGAGCTTCTGCCCGGTGGCCCGCACGATGACGCCGCGGCGGCGGATGCGGTCCGACAGCTCGACGGCGTCGGAGACGTTGAGCTCCAGCCCGGCCATCAGCCCGAAGCCGCGCGCCTCGACCACCGCCGGCAGCGCCTCGAGGCGCTTCAGCCCCTCGAGCAGGTACGCGCCGAGCTCGCGCGCCCGCTCGACCAGGCCTTCGCGCTCGATGATCGCGAGGTTCTCCAGCGCCACCGCGCAGCCGGTCGGGTGGCCGTTGTAGGTGAAGCCGTGGCGGAACGGCTGCCCGTCGAGCATGTCCGCGACCCCGTCGGAGATCAGCACCGCCCCGAGCGGGAAGTAGCCGCTGGTCAGCGCCTTCGCCGTGACCATCACGTCCGGCCGCAGGCCGCCCCAGTGCTGGGAGCCGAACCACTCGCCGGTGCGGCCGAACCCGGTCACCACCTCGTCGGCGATGAACAGGATCCCGTGGCGGCGCAGGACCTCGAGCACCGCCGGCCAGTAGTCGTCCTGCGGCGGGATCATGCCGCCGACGCCGATGACCGGCTCGGCGATGAACGCGGCCACCCGCTCCGGGCCGATGTTCTTGATCACGTTCTCGATCTCGTTCACAAGATCGTTCACAGACGGGCCGCGCAGGGGGTAGGGCACGCCGACGTGCACGAAGTCGCCGGGCAGCGGGCCGAACCCCTCCCGCAGCGGCGGGATGCCGGTGGCCTGCAAGGCGCCGTAGGAGACGCCGTGGTAGCCCATCTTGCGGCTGATGATCACGGTGCGCTCGGGCTGACCTTGCGCCACCCAGGCCAGCCGGGCGAGCTTGATCGCCGTCTCGTTGCCCTCCGAGCCGCCGTTGGTGAAGAACACGCGGTTGAGGTCGCCGGGAGCCAGCGAGGCGAGCCGCGCCGCGAGCTCGATGGCCGGCGGGTTGGAGAACTCCCAGAACGACGCGTAGTACTCGAGCGTCTCCATCTGCGCCCGCGCGGCCTCCGCCAGCTCGCGCCGGCCGTGGCCGACCGGGCAGACCCACAGCCCGCAGGTGCCGTCGATGTACCAGTTGCCGTCCTCGTCGCGGATGCGCGCGCCGTCGCCCTCCACGAACACGACCGGCGGGCGCGGGTGGCCGACCACCTGGTGGGGGTGCAGGACGTGGCGGGAGTCGAGATCCGAAAGGCGGCTCATAGGGCCTGCTTGACCGTCTTGACCGCGGTGTACTCGCCGATCGACTCCGGCCCCAGCTCGTAGCCGTGGCCGCTCAACCGCCGGCCGGAGAACGTGCTGTAGGGATCGAGGCCGCCGTACATGTTGATCCACACGGTGCCGGCCTTCAGCGCGCGGGCGACCCGGTGCGCGCGGCCGGCGTCCCGCGTCCACACCGCGGCGGCCAGCCCGTACGGCGTGTCGTTGGCCACCGCGACGGCCTCCGCCTCGTCGGCCACGCGGATCACCGCCACGGCCGGGCCGAAGATCTCCTCGCGGTTGATCCGCATCGCGTTGTGCGTGCGGTCGAAGATCGTCGGCTCCACGAAGAAGCCGCGGGGCAGCGCGGCGACCGCCGCCGCGCCGCCCCCGACCACGGCCTCCGCACCCTCGTCGAGCGCGGAGGCGTAGAGGCCGAGCACCCGGTCGCGCTGGGCCGCGGAGACGAGCGGGCCCATCTGCGTGTCGGGGTCGAGGCCGCGGCCGAGCCTGATCGTCTCCACCGCGGGCGCGAGCCGCTCCAGCAGCGCGTCGGCCACGCGGTCGGCCACGACGAGCCGCGCGCCGGCCGTGCACACCTCGCCCTGGTTGCGGAACGTGGCGTTCATCGCGCCCCCGAGCGCGGCGTCGAGGTCGGCGTCGTCGAGCACGACGTTGGCCGACTTGCCGCCCAGCTCGAGCGTCAGCCGCTTCATGGTGCCGGCGGCGACGCGCTGGATCTCCTGCCCGACCGGCGTCGAGCCGGTGAAGGCGATCTTGTCCACGTCGGGATGGGCGACCAGCGCGTGCCCGGTGGCGCCGTCGCCGGTCACCACCTGCCAGACGTCCTCGGGGAAGCCCACTTCCAGAGCCAGCTCACGCAGCCGCAGCGCCGACAGCGGCGCGTTCTCGGACGGCTTGTGCACTACCGCGTTGCCGCAGGCCAGCGCCGGCGCGAGCTTCCACGAGGCGATGACCAGCGGGAAGTTCCACGGCGTGATCGCCCCCACAACGCCAAGCGGCTCCCGCAGCGTGTAGGTGAAGATGCCCGGGTTGGCCGGGTTCGTGGTGCCGAGGATCTTGGTCGGCCAGCCGGCGTAGTAGAGCCACGTCTGGGCGGTGAACTTGAGGTCGCGGTTGCGGGCCTCGGCGATCGGCTTGCCGACGTCGCGGCTCTCCAGCTCGGCGAGCTCGTCCGCGTGCGCCTCGATGGCCTGACTCAGAGCGACCAGCAGCTTCGTCCGGCGCGTGGGATCGACGGCCGCCCAGGCGGGCTGCGCCGCGCGCGCCGCGGCGACCGCGGCGTCGACGTCCTCGGGCTGCGCCGCCGGCAGCGTGGCCAGGACCTCGCCCGTGGCGGGGTCGACGCTGTCGAACGTCGGCACGGTTGCGACGGAGCGGTCCACTATGCGAGACTCTGTCACAGATGTTGGAACTCCGCAACCGGCCGCGCGGCATCTTCCTCAAGCTGCCGTCCACGGAGATCGTGGATCTCGTGCACGCCTCGCCGCTGGACTTCGCGGTGGTCGATCTCGAACATTCGCAGCTTTCCGAGAGCCAGGCGCGGGCGCTCGTCCGCCACGGCGCGGCGGTCGGGCTGCCCGTGCTCGTGCGGCTGCCCGAGCTCGACAAAGGGCTCGTCAATCGGCTGCTCGAGGCCGGCGCGGCGGGCATCCAGCTCTCGACGGTCCGCCGGGTCGAGCAGATCGCCGGGCTGCGCAGCGCGACGGCCTACGCGCCCGCGGGCACGCGCTCGGTCTCGCTCGCGCACCCGCAGGCGGGATACGGCGGGGCGCCGCTGGCGGAGTATCTGGCCGCCGTCGGCAGGCCGCTGGTGGTCGCCC
>JAICUS010000887.1 GCA_025935735.1 Solirubrobacteraceae bacterium
CCCGCGAAGGGCGTCATCTACAAGCTCTTCGAGGAGATCGCCCCGCGCTATTCCGAGCGCCCCGGCGGCTACACGCGGATCCTGAAGCTGGGCCCGCGCTCGTCGGACGCGACGGAAATGGTCTACCTCGAGCTTGTGTAATCAAGGCGCTCACCCGAGCTTGCGAGGGTGAGTAAGCCGCACTGGTGGTCACCAGGATTGAGCTCGAGTACGATGGCGGCCCCTTCGCGGGCTGGGCGCAGCAGCCCGGTCGGCGGACGGTGGCCGCCGAGGTCGTCAAGGCCCTGCAGACCGTCCTGCGCGAGGAGGTCTCGCTCACCGTCGCCGGCCGCACCGACGCCGGCGTCCACGCGCTCGGCCAGGTCGCCTCTTATGAGGGGCCGCTGCCCTCGCTGCGCTCCGTCAACGCCGTCCTGCCGCCCGAGATCGTGGTGCTGCGTGCCGACGAGGCGCCCGAGGGCTTCAGCGCCCGCCACGACGCTCGCAGCCGCACCTATCTCTACCGCGTCCTCGCCCGCCGCACCCCGTCGGCGTTGGAGCGCGGCCGCGCGCTCTGGTGGCCGCACCCGCTCGCCCTCGACGCGCTGGACGAGTGCGCCGCGGCCCTCGTCGGCACCCACGACTTCACGGCATTCACGCCCACCGAGACGTACCACCAGCGCTTCTCCCGCGACGTCCTGCGCGCGGAGTGGCGCCGCAACGGAGACATCCTCGAGTTCTGGATCGAGGCCGACACGTTCATGCGCAGCATGAACCGCGTCCTCATCGGCACGATGCTCGAGGTCGCCGCCGGCCGCCGTTCCGGCTTCGCGCAGCTGCTGACCGGCGCCCCGCGCAGCGCCGCCGGCCCCACCGCCCCGCCGCACGGCCTCTACCTCGCCTCCGTCCGCTACGAAACCTAAAGGGGACTGTCCCCTTTAGCCGGCGCCACGGCCCGGAACCGGCTTCTACGGGGCCGGAGCGAACCTAAAGGGGACTGTCCCCTTTAGGGGCTTCGAAGGCCTCGGCCATGGACTGGGCGAGCAGGTCGGTGCGCTCGCGCAGCTCGCGGGCCTGGGCGGAGAGCTCGCGCTGGGCGGCCTCCTCCTCGGACGCGCTCATCCGGCCACGCTGGTGCGCAGCAGGCCGAGCGAGACGGAGATGCGCTCCATGCCCACCTGGAAGCGGTCGAGCTTGTCCTGGAGTCGCACGATCGAGGCGCGCTGGGCCTGGAGGTCGCGCACGAGCGCCTGGACGTCGGGGTCGGTGGACGAGGAGCGGCGGGAGATGTCGCGGTCGATCGCGCGGATGTCCTGGCCCTCGAGGGTCGAGGCGATCAGCTGCGCGCGGCGGGCCGAGGTCTCCATCGCCGCCACGAGCCCGTCGACCTCGGCCACGACGTCGTCCAGCGGCTGGTCGGCCTCCGTCACGGCCCGGCGGATCGCCGCCGCGGTGGCGCGCGCCTGCTCCAGCGGCCGGGCGATCTCCGGCGCGAGCGTGGAGGCGTCCAGCGCCTCCCGGGGCGGGCGCGCCTCCTTGTACGCCGCGCGGCCGACCCTCTCGG
>JAICUS010000138.1 GCA_025935735.1 Solirubrobacteraceae bacterium
AGCGGCAGTTCGGCCACCAGCGCCTCGGCCTCGTTGAGCAGATGCTGGCGGCTGGTCATGATCGACCGGCGCGAGCGGTGCCAGAGCGCGAGCAACTCGGTCTGCTCATCCGGGCCAGGGTCGCTGCCGGCGGCGCGCTTGAACGCCCGCGGCAACACCGCATGGGCCAGCGTCTCGCGCGCGACCCGTTCGCCATCCACGCTGTCGGACGTGCCGCGCTGACGCGCGCGATCTGCCCGCGAGGTGCGATTCGGGCACACATCACGCACGTCCTGGCCGCGAGCAGCGAGAACGATCGCTGTGTGCCGGCCCCAGCCGCCGACGTTCTCGACGCCCCAGCGCGCGATCGGCCCCAACGACCGTGCCCACGCCACCAGCGCCCGGTGTCCGTCACCGGAGACCCGCAAGTGCTCGCCGGCCAGCACGCCGCCGCGCGCGTCGACCACCACCGCCGTCAGCGTGCGCGTGTGCGAATCGACGCCGACCACATTGCCGGCGTGATCGGGCGTGAGCAACAGATGCGAGGGCCCCGGCCCCCGATGCGTACGCGCGGGCATGCGACCCCGCCCCCCTCTCGCCCCGTCGGGCGATACCGTTGCAGTGCGGACCGGCCGACAACATCCCGGTGGGCGCAACGTTCTCGCAGAACGCTCCTATCAAGTCAGACCGATCCTCCAAGGCACGAACCGGGGCCGACACTTCGTTTTCTAGACACCGCGCCAACGGGTCTGATCACTCACTGAGTCAGACCCCGGTTCACCTTCGACCCTACGCCAGCCGTCGCTCGCGCCGGGCACCCGCGATTACAACACCGGGATCACCGACCCTCGCGGCCGACCCAAGGCCGACCTCCGCCCTACCCAGCAAGCAGTTCGCCGATCCCGCCACTAAGGCGCCACGGTCGGCTGCGGGTGAGCGGCCTCGTAGGCGAAACAGGCGCGCAGCACGAGCGCGTCGGCATGGCGTGGGCCGACGAGTTGGAGGCCCACAGGCAGGCCTGATGCGGTGAACCCGCACGGAACGACCGCCGCCGGCTGCTGACTCAGGTTGAACGGATACGTGAACGGTGTCCAGCCCGGCCAGCCGGGGTCGGTGGGGTCGTCCGGGGTGTTGCGGCCGGCGGCGAACGCGGGGATCGGCAGCGCCGGGGTCAGCAGCAGGTCCCACTCGTCCAGGAAGCGGCTCATGCGGATGGCCAGCGCGTCGCGGTCCGCGAGCGCGGCGAGGTAGTCGCCCAGCGGGATCGCCTGGCCGGCGGCGGCGATCGCCAGCAGCCCCGGGTCGACCTCGGACGTGTCCGCGAGGCCCGCGACGACCTTCCCCGCGCCGGCCGACCAGAGCGTGTCGTAGGTCCCGCGCGGGTCGGGGAAGCCCGGGTCGGCTGGCTCGACGTGCGCGCCGAGCGAGGCGAAGGCCTGCGCGGCCGCGGCGACGAGCGCGGCGACCTCGGCATCCACGCGCGCGTAGCCGAGGTCCGGGCTGAACGCGATCCGCAGGCCGGCCACGCCGTCGGCCAGGCCGTCGCGGAAGCTGCCGTGCGCCGGCAGCGCCTGCCAGTCGCGCGGGTCGGGCTGCCCGATGACATCGAGCAGCACCGCGAGGTCCTCCACGGTGCGGGCCATCGGGCCGACGTGGGCCACGGCGCCGAACGGGCTGGCGGGGAACGCCGGCACGCGGCCGTAGGTGGGCTTGATCCCGGGCAGGCCGCAGAAGCCGCAGGGGATGCGGATCGACCCGCCGCCGTCGGTCCCCAGCGCCAGCGGCACCATCCCCGCGGCGAGCGCCGCCGCGCTGCCGCCGCTGGAGCCGCCCGGCGTGCGCGACGGATCCCACGGGTTGCGGGTGATGCCGGTGAGCGGGCTGTCGGTCACGCCCTTCCAGCCGAACTCCGGCGTCGTCGTCTTGCCCGGGAGCACCGCGCCGTGGCGGCGCAGCGCGGCCACGGCCGGCGCGTCGTCGTCCCACGGGCCGGCGGGCGAGATCGTCCGGGAGCCGCGCAGGGTCGGCCAGCCGCGGGTCAGCAGGATGTCCTTGACCGCCACCGGCACGCCGTCGAGCAGCCCGGCCGGCTCGCCCGCCGCCCAGCGCGCCTCTGACGCCCGCGCGTCCGCCAGCGCCCGCTCGCCGTCGACGAGGCAGAACGCGCGCAGCTCGCCGTCGCGCTCGGCGATCCGGGCCAGCGCCGCCTCGGCGACCTCGGCGGGCGAGAGCCTGCGCTCCCGGTAGGCCGCGACGAGAGCGGCGGCGCTCAGCTCGTGCATCCGCGCATTCCATCGCACCGCGTAAGCTCGGGCCGTGCGGCCGATCGGCATCGTGCTCAACGGCGTGACCGGCCGGATGGGCTACCGCCAGCACCTGGTGCGCTCGCTGCTGGCCATCCGCGAGCAGGGTGGGCTGGAGCTGGCCGACGGCACGCGATTGTGGCCGGAGCCGATCCTCGTCGGGCGCCGCGAGAGTGCCCTGAGACAGATCGCCGAGCGCCACGGCCTGGAGCGCTGGACGACCGACCTCGACCACGCGCTGGCCGAGCCCGACGCCGAGATCTACTTCGACGCGCAGGTCACGCCCGCCCGGGCGGCGGCGATCCGCACGGCCATCGCCGCCGGCAAGCACGTCTACACCGAGAAGCCGGTGGCCGAGAGCGTCGAGGAGGCGCTCGCGCTTAACGCGCTGGCTGTGTGCGCGGGCGTCCGCCACGGCGTCGTTCAGGACAAGCTCTTCCTGCCCGGCCTGCTGAAGCTGCGCCGGCTGGTGGACAGCGGCTTCTTCGGCCGCATCCTGTCGGTGCGGGGCGAGTTCGGCTACTGGGTGTTCGAGGGCGACCGGCAGGTCGCCAACCGGCCGTCCTGGAACTACAAGTCCGAGCAGGGCGGCGGCATCGTGCTCGACATGTTCTGCCACTGGCGCTACGTGCTCGACCAGGTGATCGCGCCGGTGCGGGCGGTCAGCGCGACGATCGCCACGCACATCCCCGAGCGCGTCGACGAGGCGGGCGAGCGATACGCCGCCACCGCCGACGACGCCGCCTACGCGGTGTTCGAGCTCGAGGGCGGGATCGTCGCCCAGCTCAACTCGTCCTGGACCGTGCGGGTGTTCCGCGACGAGCTGGTGGAGTTCCAGGTCGACGGCACGCACGGCTCGGCCGTGGCCGGGCTGCGGCGCTGCCGCATCCAGCCGCGCGAGGCCACGCCGCGGGCGATCTGGAACCCGGACGTCCCGGCCACCGAGGACTTCCGCGCCCAGTGGCTCGAGGTGCCCGACAACGAGGACTTCGACAACGCGTTCAAGGTGCAGTGGGAGAGGTTCCTGCGCCATGTGGCCGACGGCGAGCCCTTCCCGTGGGACCTCAAAGAGGGCGCCAAGGGCGTGCAGCTCGCCCAACTCGGGCGGCGCGCCGCGGCCGAGGGGCGCCGGCTGGAGGTGCCGGAGCTGTGAGCCGGATCGCCTACGCCGCCGCGCACGTGGTGGCCGACCCGCACGCGCCCAACGGCCCCGGCCGGCCGGCGCGGCTGGACTGGGAGGCCACGCTGGCCTTCCGTCGCCACCTGTGGGCGCTCGGCCTCGGCGTGGCCGACGCGATGGACACCGCCCAGCGCGGGATGGGGCTCGACTGGGCGGCCACGCGCGAGCTGATCGCCCGCTCGGGCGCCGAGGCGCGGGCGTGCGGCGGCCGGATCGCCTGCGGCGCGGGCACCGACCAGCTGCCCGAGGGACCCGCGTCGCTGGAAACCATCGCCGCCGCCTACGAGGAGCAGTGCGAGGTGGTCGAGGCGGCCGGCGCGCGCGTGATCGTCATGGCCTCGCGCGCGCTCGCCGCGGCCGCGGGCGGGCCGGAGGACTACGCCACCGTGCTCTCCCGCGTGCTGGCCGGCGTGTCGGAGCCGGCGATCCTGCACTGGCTCGGGCCGATGTTCGACCCGGCGCTGGCCGGATATTGGGACCCCACCGCCCCGGACGACCTCGATGCCGCGATGGACGCCTGCGTCGACGTGATCGCCGCGAACGCGGCGAAGGTCGACGGCATCAAGCTCTCGCTGCTCGACGCCGAGCGCGAGGTCGCGCTGCGCGCGCGGCTGCCCGCCGGCGTCCGGATGTACACCGGCGACGACTTCAACTACCCGGAGCTCATCAGGTCCGGCAGCGACGCGCTGCTGGGCATCTTCGACGCGATCGCGCCGGCCGCGGCGCGAGCGCTCGCCGCGCTCGACCAGGGCGACGAGGCGGGCTTCGACGCCATCCTCGCCCCCACGGTCCCGCTCGCCCGCCACCTGTTCTCCGAGCCGACCTCCGCCTACAAGACCGGCATCGTGTTCCTGGCCTGGCTGGCCGGTCACCAGGACCACTTCCGCATGGTCGGCGGCCTGGAGACCGCGCGCTCCGTCGACCATCTGCGCACGGCCTACGAGCTGGCGCTCGCCGCGGGCGTGCTGCCCGACCCGGAGCTGGCGGCGGCGCGGATGGGGCTCGTGGCCGCGTGAGGCTCGCGCTCAACCAGATCACCACCAACCGCTGGAGCGTGCGCGAGGCGGCCGCGGGCTGCGCCCGGGCTGGGATCGGCGCGATCGGGCTGTGGCGCGACAAGGTGGCCGAGGCCGGCGGCGCCGCGGCGGCCGCGCGCGCCGTGCGCGACGCCGGCCTCACAGTGTCCAGCCTGTGCCGCGGCGGCTTCTTCACCGCCCCGGACGGGGTCGAGGACACGCGCCGCGCGATCGCGGAGGCGGCCGCACTGGGCACCGACCTGCTCGTGCTCGTATGCGGCGGGCTGCCGGACGGCTCGCGCGACCTGCCCGCCGCGCGGGCGATGGTCCACGACGGGATCGCCGCCGTGCTCGACGACGCGGCGGCGGCCGGCGTGCGGCTGGGCATCGAGCCGCTGCACCCGATGTTCTGCGCCGACCGCTCCGTCATCACGACGCTCGGCGAGGCGAACCGCCTGGCGGAGCGCTTCCCCGCCGACCGCGTCGGCGTGGTCGTCGACGCCTACCACGTGTGGTGGGACCCGTGCGTCTATGAAGAGATCGCGCGCGCGCGGATCCTGGGCTTCCACATCGACGACTGGGTGCTGCCGCTGCCGGAGGGCGCGCTGCTCGGCCGCGGGCTGCCCGGCGAGGGACGCGCCGACCTGCCCCGGCTCTACCGCGCCGTGACCGAGGCCGGCTAC
Source organism: Solirubrobacteraceae bacterium (assembly GCA_025935735.1). Next base: position 5,162 of record JAICUS010000138.1, read on the forward strand.
ACCGGCCCGGTCGAGGTCGAGGTGCTCAGCGAGCGGGTGTGGGCGATGCCGCCGGACGAGGTGCTCGAGCGGCTCGTGGCCGGCGCGGACGCGGCGCTGGGCGTCAGCCGGTCGGGATGAGCGCCGCCTCGCCGATGCGCCCGAACAGCGGCGGCGGCGGGCAGCCCGCCTGACGGCACACCCAGTCGCGGCGCCGCAGCGCGTGCAGGTGCGAGTCCGGAGCGCCGTCGCACTGGCCGGCGCCCACGCGGAGCCGACCGTGGACGTAGGCCACCGACACCTCGCGGCAGCGCTCGGGCTCGACGTCGAGCCGGCAGTCCAGACGGCGCCCGTCCGCGCGGTCGCAGTCCTCGACGAAGCTGTGGACGAACAGCGCGCCCGCCACGAGCTCGCCCGTCTCCGACGGCAGCCAGCCCACCGGGAAGACGTGGATGCGCTCCACGACCTGGCGCCCCGCGGCGTCCGTGGCGGCGAGCGTCACCGCGTCGCGCTTGCGGGGCAGGCGGGCCGGTAGCCGCACGCTGGACCGCCCGGCCGGGAGCGCCCGCGTCAGCGTGTGCCCCGCCACCGTGACCCGCACCGTCGCCGGCTGGGTGAGCGCCACGTGCAGGGTCGCCCGCCGCCCGGGCCCGAACACCCGGCCGCCGTCGCGCCTGACCCCGAGTGCCAGCCGCCCCGGCTGAGCCGGCGTGACGTAGGCGACCAGGCCGGCGAACTCGCTGACCTGCTCGCTGTTGTAGGAATAGAGCAGGCCCCCGTCGGGCAGCGCCGCGAGGTCCTCCGTGTCCGGCAGGTCAAAGCTGGTCGCCGGCCCGCCGTCGACGAGCTGCGCCAGCCCGTCGAGCGCCGTGCGGGCGAACGGGCCGCCGCCGGCCACGAGGTGCATCGCCCCGCTCGGCGACACCTGCCAGATCCGGTGGCTCGGGTCGTGCTCGTCGGAGAAGGCGAAGCCGCCGTCCGGCAGCGCCGCGAGCGCGTCCGGCTCGATGTCGTGGCCCTGCGCCGCCACCCGGACCGTGCCGTCGGGCGCGATGCGGTCGACGCGCCCGGCGTAGGACTCGGCCACGAGCACGCTGCCGTCGCTCAGCGCGGCGACGTCGCGCTCGTCGAGGTCGAGGGCGGTGGCCGGCTGCCCGCGCGCGTCCTCGTCCTCGCCGCCGCCGGCGATCGTCCGGATCCGCCCGTCGGGCCCGACCTCGCGCACGCGGTCGCCGTCGTCCCCGATCACGAACCCGCCGCCCGGCAGCACGGCGATGGCGTCCGGGAAGTCCAGCGCCGCCTGGGTGGCCGGGATCCCGTCGGCGGTCGAGGTCCCGCCGCCCGCGACCGTCGTGATGATGCCGTCCGGGCCGACCATCCGGACGCGCTGGTCGGACTGGTCCAGGATCAGGAAGCCGCCGCCCGGGAGCGCGGCGAGGCCGTCCGCGTTGACCTCGGCCAGCGTCGCCGGCCCGCCGTCGCCGGTGTAGCCGCTCCGGTCGACTCCCGCGACGCGGTGCAGCGTTCCCTGCGCGTCCACGCGCCAGACGCGCGCCTGCGCGGCGATCAGGAACTCGCCGTCGGGCAGGGCGGCGACCGGCAGGCTCTCGGGCAGGCCCGCCAGCCCCGCGGGCAGGCCGTCGCGCAGCTGCGCCACGCCGCCTCCGGCGACGGTGAACAGGTCGTTCGCGGCATGGGCGGTCGCGGGCGCGCCGAGGGCGAGGGCGGCGGCGGCGAGCAGGACGGCGCGGAGCATGTGTTCAGCCCTCCACGGGCGGTGGGATGAGGATGCGCAGCCGGCCGGCGGCGGTGAGCGCGAAGCCGCGGCCGGCGAACTCGCAGGTCAGGGTGGTGGCGGTCGCGTCGCATTCGAACCGCCCGACGCGCGCGGCGTGCAGCGTGCGGGTGGCGCGCGGGCGGGCGCAATGGCAGCGCGTCGCGCCCCCGGCCGCGTTGAGCCGCACGCCGAACGGGCGGCCGCCGCACAGCACGCGGCGGGCGTGGTGGTCGTCGCGCATCGAGCAGGCGAGCGCGCCGCCGAAGACCCGGAACGCGCGCGGGCGCGGGTCCGGGCGCTGCGCGCGGTGGAAGGCGCCCGCTTTCAGCCGGGTGCCGTCCCAGTGCCACAGCCGCGCCCGGCTGCCGCCCGTGGGCACGCAGCCGTCGTCGGCCCGGCGGAACACCGGCTGCTCCTCGCGGATGTCGTCGCCGGCCTTCCTCAGCCCGTCGATGCGCGGGCCGCGGTCCCACGGCCCCGTGACGTGGTGCCAGGCGCCGTCGGTGAAGACGAGCACGGTCCAGATCCGGTTCGGCGCGCACTGCTGGGCCCGCAGGACCACGCCCATCGCCCGGCTGCCCGGGCCCAGGAACGCGCCGCAGACGCCGCCGATCACCTCGCTCGGGAAGTCCGGGTTCGCCACGCCGGCCTGGGCGGCGGCCTGGCGCACCGCGGTCTTCGAGCAGTCGGCGGCGGCCGCGGTGCCGTGCGGATTGGTGGCGACGATGAGCGCGGCCGCGAGCGTGAGGGTGAAGCGGACGTGCATCAGCCGGAGGGGATGAGCGCGGCTTCGTCGACGCGGCCGAACAGCGCGGGCGGGCAGCCGCTCACGCACTGGCGCCAGTCGCCCGGGCGCAGGGGCCGCGGCCGGCGCGAGTAGCGCGGGCGGGGCCGGAAGATGCGGCCGCCGCGGCTGCACGGGTAGGTCCCCCAGCGCAGCCGGTCGCGCACGAGCGACACCGACGCCATCGCGCTGCAGGCCACATCTTCGAAGACCTGGCAGTCGACCCGGCGGGGGCCGAAGCGGCGGCAGTCGTCGACGTTGTCTCCCAGGTCCAGCGCGTACGCCACCAGCTGGGCGGTCTCCTCCGGCAGCCAGCGCTGCGGGAAGATCCGCGTGCGGTCGTAGGCGCGGTCGCCGGCGGGGTCGGACGCCGTCAGCGTCACGGTCTGCGGCTGCCGGCTCAGCCCCCGGGGCAGCGGCAGGCGCGACTCGCCGGCGCCGAGCGCGGCGGTCGTGCTGTGCCCGGCCACGGTGAGCATCACGGTGGCCGGCCGGGTCAGGCTCACGTGGACGGCGTTCGCCCGCCCCGGCCCGAACACCCGGTCGCGGTCGCGCACCAGTGCCACGCCCAGCAGTTGCGGCGCGTCCGGCGCGATGTAGCGGACGAGGTCCGGCAGCGGGGCCGCGCCGTTCTCCTCCTCGCTGATCAGCACGCCGCCGTCCGGCGCGACGGCGATGGCGCGCGGCCGGCCGAACCGGCCCCGGATCGCCGGCTGGCCGGCGGCGTCCTGGACGAGGCCGTTCGGGGCGGTGGCGGCGAACGGGCCGCCGCCGGCGATCACCTGCATCGTCCCGTCGGGGGCGACGCGCCAGACGCGCGTGTGGTCCATGATCGCGCTGTCGATGGAATCGTCCGTCAACACGAAGCCGCCGTCGGCGGTCGCGGCGATCTGGTTGACGTTGATGTGCTCGCCCGCCGGCGCGCGCGCCGCCGGCGTCAGCGTCCCGTCGGGGGCGAGCCGCAGCACCCGGGCGTAGTCCACCCCGACAAGCAGGCCGCCGGGAGCGGCCGCCACGGCGGTGACCCGGGTGCCGGGCACGCGCACCGTGCGCAGCCGCCCGTCCGGCGCGACCTCGCGCAGCGTGTCGTCGTCGACGAAGGCGAACCCGCCGCCGGGCAGCGGCGCGACGCTCAGCGGGTAGCCGGCGTCCGCCTGCGTGGCGAGGACGCCGTCGCGGGGCTTCAGCCTGCCGCCGCCGGCCACCGTGGAGATCGTCCCGTCGGGCGCGACCATGCGGACCTTGTGGTTGTCCTCGTCGGCGATCAGGAAGCCGCCGCCGGGCAGCGCCGCCAGCCCGTCCGCACCGAACTCGGCCTCGAGGGCCGGACCGCCGTCGCCGGAGTCGCCGAACTCCTCGTTGCCGGCGACGGGCCGGATGATCCCCTGCCGGTCCACCCGCCACACGGACGTGCGGTCGGCCACCAGGAAGCTGCCGTCGGGCAGCCCGGCCACCAGCGCCCGCTCGGCCAGCCCGGCGAACACCGCCGGCTCGCCGTCGCGCGGCGCCGACCGCCCCCCGCCGGCGAGCGTGAACACGCCCCCGGCGGGGAAGGCGAGCAGCAGCAGCGGCAACGTGGCGAGGCGGCGCATGAGCAGCGGAACCGTCCGCCCGGCGCGCGCCCCGCGCAATCGGGGCAGCGCCCTGAACTTTCAGGACCGGTGCACGACGATGCGCAGGCCCGCGTCGAACGCCGGCAGCGTGCGCAGGTCGCCATGGCGCGCGTCCCAGGTGCCGTCGGCCAGGTCGCGGCGGACGGCGTCGACGGCCCGCCGGCGGACGTCCGGGTCCAGCCGGGCGAAGCCCGACGTGGCGTCGGTGACCGCGTCGTCGAGCACCCGCTCGGGGTGCGCCCAGAAGGAGCCGAACGTCCAGTCGGGCGTGTCGCGGGCGATCGGCAGCGGCGTGACCTCGGTTCCCGGGCCGAGCCACGCGGCCAGCCGGTCGGGCGCGGGGAAGTCGCGGCGGTCCTGCTCGGCCACCTCGGGCAGGTAGTCGCGGGGGAGCCACATCCGCGCGCTCACCTCGGCGTCGAAGGTGACGATGACCACGGGCCCGCGGGCCACCCGGCGCAGCTCGCGCACGCCGCGCTCGCACCCGTCGCCCCAGTGGTGGATGGTCAGCACGGCCAGCGCCGCGTCGACCGAGGCGTCGCGCAGCGGGAGGTCCTGGGCGAAGGCGCGGATGGCCGGCGCGAGGTGCGGCGGGCGCTGGGCGGCCATCACGTCGCTGGGCTCGACCGCCACCACGTGCCGTCCCGCGGGCTCATAGGAGCCGGTGCCGGCGCCCACGTCGACGACGGTGCGCGCGTCCCCGAGCGCCGACTCGATGCGGGCGCGCAGCTCGGGGTCGGGGCGGCGGGTGCGGGCGTACCCGGCGCCGATGCGGTCATAGCGCGTCACGCGGCGGCGACCCGCTCGATCGCGTCGGCGGCGGTCACGGTCCCGGGCGCGGCGCGCAGCCGGCGCGAGATCGCATCCAGGCGCCGCCGCAGCGCCGCGTCGCCCAGCAGCGCGTCCAGCGCGCCGGTGAGCTGCTCGGGCGCGTGGTCGTAGGTCGGCAGCCGCAGGCCGAGCCCGCACTCGTGCATGCGCTGGGCGTTGTCGTACTGGTCCCAGAACAGCGGCAGCAGCACCATCGGGCGGCCGGCGTGCAGGCACTCGGTGACCGTGTTGTTGCCGCCGTGGGTGATCACCGCGTCCACCTGCGGCAGGATCGAGGCCTGCGGGAGGAACTCGGCGCCGGCCATGTTGTCCGCCAGGCGCAGCTGGTCGTGCTGCGGGCCGAGCGAGACGACGACCCGGAAGCGCGTGGCGGCGAGCGAGTCGATCAGCGTCTGCATCAGCGCCACGTCGGCCGAGCCGAGCGAGCCGAGGCTGAGGTAGACCAGCGGGCCGTCGCCGCTGAAGTCGGGCGGCGGCTCCCACGGCGCGTCGGTGGCGCGCACGCTGGCCTGGAGGTTCGTCCAGCCGTCCAGCGGGCGCGCCCGCGCGTAGTCGACCTCGTCCGGATAGACGTAGAGGTTCGCGTAGGGCGAGACGTGCATGAACTCCAGCTCGGGCAGCCCGGGGGCGCCGCGCTCGCGGCAGAACGCGTCGAGCTCGGCGTGCATGGCGGCGTGGGTGCGGCGGAACTCGGCCCAGTAGTCGCCCCAGCCGGAGCGGTCGCCCGCGGGGTGGCCGGAGAACGGCGGCGGCACGTCCGGGTCGCGGATCTCCGCCGGGTGGCAGGAGACGATCCGCACCCACGGGCGCCCGGACGCCGGCAGCGCCGGGAACGCGCACACGTTGTCCTCCACGATCGCGTCCGGCGCCAGCTCGTCGATGACGTCGCGCAGCCGGTCGTCCACGTAGCGGGCGCCGTCGATCAGCGCCTGCATCGTCGGCGCGATGAACGTGCCGAGCTGCTCGATCGTCGGCGTGCGGAACAGCGGCGCGGTGTCGCGGATGAAGTCCTTCCAGAACTGGCCGGGCGCCTCCTCGGTCTCGGGCTTGGGGCCGAGCCGCACGAGCCGCTCCTCGAAGCCCTGCGCCGCCAGCGTCCCGGCGAAGGACTCCTCCACGATGAACACCACGCGGTGGCCGCGGGCGCGCAGCACGTCGCCGATGCCGACGCAATTGTTGGTGGGGCCGTAGGCGCCCTCGGGGAAGAACGCGATCGTGCTCAAAGCCGCGCGCAGTCTATGGGGCGGTCTGGTACGCTCGCCGCGACTCTCCCCGAGGGGAGGTGGATGTCTTTATGACCGCCGCCCGCGAACACCCGACGTCGGACTAGCGCGACCGCTCTCGCGGCCGCCCTCCGGCGTCACACGTTCTCGCCCTCCCCTGACCTCGGAGACCCCTTGCCGCACCATCAACGTGCGCGGCACCGAGCGGCGGGCTCGTTCCGCTGCCGCCACTGCCGGCTCGACGTGCCGCTCGACGCCCCCGGCACCGCGCACCGCACCCCCTGCCCCGCCTGCCTGTGGAGCCGCCACCTGGACGGCGCGCGCCCGGGCGACCGCGCCGCCGAGTGCGGCGCG
>JAICUS010000863.1 GCA_025935735.1 Solirubrobacteraceae bacterium
GCGAGCACCTGGGCGCCGGCGGTCACCACCCGGGCCAGGTACCAGCAGAGGACGTCGGAGCTGTCGCTCACGACCGCGACCACGAGCCGCGTCCCCCGACCGCTGACCAGCGCCCGGGCAACGGGGTCGGCGACGTAGCCGAGCGCGTCGGCCGCCGCCCGCACCTGCCGCTGCGTCTCCGTCGACACCGGCCCGCCGCCGGTGAGCGCGCGGGACGCGGTCGCCCGGGACACGCCCGCGGCACGCGCGACGTGCTCGAGGGTCACGGCGGCGCGTGCGTCGTCCAGCACGGACCCGTGGTACCACGGGGGGACGACGGCCGGCGCCGCGTTGTCGGGTGGAAGCGCTTCCAGCATCGCTCGGATGGCAGGAACGCTGCGGTTGCCGGCATTCCTGTCACTCGTCTGCGCACGCACTCAGGTGCACGGTGGATGCCATGTCCGTGTGGGGTGCACTGCGCGAGTTCTGGGAGATCCAGGTCGGGCTGCACGAGCGCGTGGCGCTGCGCAACCGGCCGTGGGAGGAGGAGTTCCTGCACTGGTCCGGCGGCCAGCTGCACGGCTGGCGGCTGCCGCCCCCGGGCCGGCGGGTCGGGACGACCCGCGACGGGTGGTGCCCGGCCGAGGGGCGGCAGCGCGTGATCAGGCCGTCGGCGTGACGAGCACCGCCTCCTGCGGCTCCTTGTTGCGCTCGACGGAGTGGATGACCGCGTAGAGCACGCCGGCGATGAGGAAGCCCACGAAGAAGGCGATGTCGCCGAACGACGGCCACTTCGACGGGACGAGGCCGGTGTAGAGCGACTGGTCGGCGAACAGCCAGATCGACAGCGCCATCCCGACCAGCATCGACACCCACCCGGCGTACGGGGTGTGCTTGCGGTCGAACAGGAAGCCGTCGACCCGGTGCCCACGGCGCATGGCCCAGTCGACGAGGTAGACGCCCAGCCACGGGCCGATCCAGTAGCTGATGACCAGCAGGAAGTTCTCGTACTTGGAGATGTCGTTGAGGCCGAGGAAGGCCACGATCAGCCCCAGCACGCCGAACACCAGCGCGGTGACCGCGCGCGCCGTCTTCAGCGGGATGCGGAAGCCCAGTGCGGTGAACGACAGGGCGCCCGAGTAGATGTTGATGGCGTTGGCCGCGACCGCGCCGAGCGCGATGGCCAGCAGGGTCAGCTTGCCCATGACGCTGCCGAGCGGCGACGTGAAGCCCTCGGTCGGGTTGTCCAGGTTGAGGGCGACGCTGGTCGAGGCGGCACCGGCCACCTCCAGGACGAAGCAGGAGAGGAAGACGCCGAGACCGGCGGACACACCGGTCTTCGCCGGCGAGGCGTCGGCCGGCAGGTAGCGGGTGTAGTCGGCGGCGTAGGGGTTCCAGCCGGCGGCGTAGCCGAACGTGGCGCCGACGATGACGAGGAAGCCGCCGATACCGGCGCCGGTCGCGTTCGCCGTCGACCCGAAGTCGGCCTTGGTGAAGGTGATGATGCAGGCGATCGCGAAGATGAGCGCCAGCACCGGAGCGGCGTAGCGCTCGAAGGTCTGCACCAGGTTGTGCCCGTAGAACGCGATCACGACCTGGAAGGCGACCACGATGAGCAGGCAGAGCCACTTCGGCAGCGTGGTCAGCGCGTTCAGGGCGAAGGCGCCGCTCACGCTGTTGACCGCGAACCAGCCGATGCCCGCGATGATCGCGTTCAGGCCGGCCGGCAGGA
>JAICUS010000190.1 GCA_025935735.1 Solirubrobacteraceae bacterium
CGCAGGAGCGGCTACGTATGGCAATCGCGCGGGCGTGCCGGGATGCCGGCGTTCCGGCGTTCTCCCCGCACGATCTGCGGCATCGCCGGATCTCGCTGCTGCACCGCCAAGGGGTCGACTGGGCGCGGATCGGCGCCCGTGTCGGCCAGCGGAACCTTGCCGTCACGGCGAACATCTACAGCCACGTCCTGGTCGATCCGCGCGAGGTCAACTGGTCAGCCATGCTCGCCCGCGCTCGCGACGTGCATACCCCCGTGCATACCCCGTAGCGAAAACACGCCTATTTGCAGGGGCGTTCGAGCCCAGTATCGCCCACCTCAGAAGGCCCCGCTCGGCGGGGTTTTCGCGTTCTTGGCCACCACTCGCCTGAGCCGTCACCGCTGGACCACGACGGTCCGCATCCTGCAGTTGAAGGCGCTGCAACGGCCGGCCAGGCGCAGACGTGCCAGGAGCCTGCCCGCCTGCGTGAGCTCGATGTCGTAGCCGAGCGGCTTGGAGTGGTGCGTCGTGACGGTCGAGTCGGCCTTGACGTAGAGGACGGAGTGGTCGCCGGACGTCTCCACGGACAGCCGTGGCAGCGAGATGTGCCGCACCTGCTGGTAGCCGGGATCGCCGCGGCGGAGCGGCACCTCGACGGTCTCGAACGGCACCCTCGATCCCGGAAGCCGCGCCCGCCGCACGCCCCGGTAGAGCACCTGGACGGGACGATGGTCGCTGAGCGGCCCGAGCGTCGCCGCGTAGCTCCAGCCCAGCGCGTACGTGAGGTCGACCCTCTGGTGAGTCAGCCGGTTCTTCAGGCGCGGCAGCGGCGTCGGCGCCCCGAGCTGGAGCGTGGTGGATGCGCTGGCGCTGCACTTCCCCGTGCCGGTGCCGTCGTCCTGGGTCCAGGTGGCGGTGACGGGCAGCGAGCCGGGCGTGTCGGAGAAGAACGTCAACCCGCCGGGGCTCGGGTTGAGGTCGTCGCCCGGCTCCCCGCGCCTGGGCTCCGGGGTGGCGCCGGGCACCGACACCCTCACGCTGTCCTCCTCGGGTGGCGCGGTCGGGGCGACGAAGCTCGCCTGCACCTCGAGCGTGTGGGTGGCGACGAGCGTGCTGCTCTCGATCTCATCCAGGTCCGAGGCGTCGAAGGTCGGCTGGGCGGCGACGCCGGCCGAACAGGGCGGCGGCGACGCCTGGCCGCGGGCCGGGGAGGCGACCAGCGCCAGCAGCGCGGCGACGAGGACCGGCCTCAGCGTCGCCCCCGCGAGAGCTCGATCTTCACCTTGGCGCCGTTCGGGCGCGTCGTACCGGCCGCCGGGCGGGTCGAGATCACGTGTCCCTTGCGGATCTTCCTGGAGCCCCGGCGCGACACCTTGCCGGCGCGGCAGTGCGCCCGCCTCAGCGCCTTCGTCGCGGCCTTGAGGGTCTTGCCCTTCAGCCGTGGAACGTTGCACCTGGGCTTCGGCGCGGCCGGCGGCGGGCTCGGCATCGGGCTCGGCGGCGTCGGGGCGGGACCCGCGGGGGCCGGGGCGGGCGGCGCGGACGTCAGCCCGAAGGCGTCTGCCGCGGTCTTGGCGAGCGCCACGGCGCCGGCGGCCGTGTAGTCCTGCGCGTAGGCGAAGCGAAAGGCGGTCGAGCCGCCCGACGGCACGGCCGCGGTCTGGTGCAGGTTGAACTCCTCGACGTTCGCGTCGGCGTAGATGAAGGCGGCGGAGTCCGCCGGCCGGTCGTAGACGATCGCCCCCTGGCCGGTGCCCGGGTCCCCGTCGGGTGCGCCCGCCATGTGGATCAGGATCGTGCCGGGCGCCGCGGGGAGCGGCACGACGTCTCCCGGGCCGTGCTCGGCGAACCCGGCCTGGCCGGGGAAGCGGTAGGCCAGCTGCCTGGAGTCGCCGCTCGCGCCGTGGAAGCGCTGGTCGTTCTCCCACTCCAGGTCGAGCGAGTGCGCAGCGCCGTCGGTGCTCGAGAAGGAATCGGCGACCACGCTCAAGTGCCCGTCGTGGTCCTGGGAGATCGTGCTCGTGTAGGTGACGCCGGTGGGCACGAACGTCGCGCAGCTCGTCGTGGTCGGCGGGTACGTCGCCTCGGCGCACTTCACGAGCGGCTCGGCGTCGTGGATCACCAGGTTCCCGGTGAGGGGGTCGAGCCCGTACGAGTAGGTGAGGGCGGGCAGGCCGGCGCCGGCGCCGTTGATGTCGCCCGCCGCCCACACGGGGTAGGCGTCGGCCCCGTCGATTCGCAGCTCGGAGTGCGTCGGCGTGGGGGCGTCGAAGCGGGTGAACCAGGCGTTGCAGAAGAACGTTTCCGTGGTCTCGCTGAGGGCGGCGTCGAACAGGTGGCCGGCGAACAGTGCGCAGCTGCCCAGCGAGCCGTACTCGAACGCCGCGGTCCGCTGCTGCGCCCAGACGTAGAAGTCGAAGACCTTGCCCGCGTTCGGGCCGCCGGCGACCGTGAACGTCTGGCGCTGGCCGGTCGCCACGCGGGGGCCCGAGAACGGCGCCAGATCGCTCGGGAACGAGCCGGCCGGGATCGCCCGCAGCGTGCAGGTGCGATCCGTCACGGCGCCCAGCGGGGCCGTGAACGAGAAGCTGCCGTCCGGGTTCAGCGACCGGCCGCTCCGCACCAGCACCGACAAGCCCGCGCCGTAGTAGCAGCGCACGTCGATCCTGTCCGACGACGGGCTCCCGCCGGTCGTCGTCCCCGAGATGGTGACGTCGGTGCCGCCGCCCGCGTCGTTGTCGTCGCTGAGGAACGAGAGATCGCTCGGCGTCGCGATCGACGAGCCGGTGATCGCGGCGTGCGCCGCCCCGGCGAACGTCAGTCCTGCGGCGAGCGCGCCGACGATCGCGGGCCAGAGCCGCTTCGCCATCGCTAGGCCTCGTGCGCCTCGATCGGATGGCTCGGCATGCGATGACGCTGCCAGGATCGGGTGGGCGCGGAAAGCCGGAAACCTCCTCACTTTGGTCGCGCGGCCCTACCGGGGATCTGTTAGGAAGCCCGCGTGGGCGTTCTGGGCCGCGACGAGGAGCTCGCCGCGATCGGCGGATTCCTCGCCGGCGGTCCGAGCCCGGCCGCGGCGCTCGTGCTCGAAGGCGAGGCGGGGATCGGAAAGACGACCCTCTGGCTGCAGGCGACGGGGCAGGCGCAGGCGTTGTCGTACACCGTGCTCTCGTCCCGGCCGGCCGAGTCGGACGAGCAGCTCTCGTTCGCCGGGCTCGGCGACCTGCTGACCGGCGTGCTCGACCGCGTGCTGCCGCAGCTGCCCGCGCCGCAGCGCTCGGCGCTCGAGGTCGCCCTCCTGCTCGCCGGCGAGCGCGAGATCGCGCCCGACCGAGGCAAGGTCGCGTTCTCGTTCCTGAGCGCGCTCCGGGCGCTCGCGCGCGAGGGCCCGGTCGTGCTCGCGATCGACGACGTGCAGTGGCTCGACCCGCCCTCGGCGCAACTGGTCCGGTTCGCCGCGCAGCGCCTCTATGACGAGCCCGTCCGTCTGCTCGTGGCGCGGCGCGGCGGCGGGCGCGGCCAGGTGCCGCTGGAGCTCGACCGGGCACTCGCGGGTCGGGTGGCCAGGCTCGGCATCGGCCCGTTGAGCCTCGGCGCGCTGCACGAGCTGCTGCGCACCCGGCTCGGTGCGTCGCTGCCGCGACCGATGCTGCGCAGGCTGCACGAGACCTCGGGAGGCAACCCGTTCTACGCGCTCGAGATCGGCCGCGCGCTGCAGCGGCACGGCGCAGGCGTCGAGCTCGGCGGCGCGCTGCCGGTTCCCGAGGACCTCGAGGAGCTGCTCGGCGAACGGCTGGGGGCGCTGTCCGAGCCGGTACGGGAAGCCCTGCTCGTCGCTGCGCTGAGCTCGGAGCCGACGCCCGAGCTGGTCTCGGCGACGCTCGGCCGGACGGTCGACCTTCAAGCGGCGATCGAGGCCAAGGTGATCGCGCTGGAGGGCGGCCGGATCCGCTTCGCCCACCCGCTCTTCGCCGCGGCCGTCCAGCACCGGGCCGGCACCGAGCCGGCGCGCCGGACCCACCTCGGCCTTGCGCGTCACGCGGCAAGCGCCGAGGAGCGCTCGCTGCATCTGGCGTTCGGCACGAACGGCCCGAACGACCGCGCGGCGCTCGAGCTCGCCGAGGCCGGCCGCGGCGCGCGCGAGCGAGGGGCGCCGGCCGCGGCCGCCGCGTTCTTCGAGCACGCGCTGCGCCTGAGCGACCCGGCGCAGCCGCAGCGCCTGCGATGGGCGATCGAGCTCGCGAGCACGTGCCTCGAGGCCGGCGACCCGGCGCGAGCCGCCGAGCTGCTCACCCGGCTCGGCGAGCGGGCGCCGGCGGGGCGCGAGCGGGCCGAGGTGCTGCTGCGGCTGGCGGTGGTGAGGCGGTTCATGGGCGCCGCGCCGGCGGCCTGGCTCGCGGCCGCCGAGCAGGCGCTGCCGGAGGCCGCGGGCGAGCCCGTCCTCGAGGCCGCGATCCACACCGAGGTCTCGTGGGCGGCGCTGTTCGTCAACGACCTCGCGCGCGCGCTGGCGCACGCCCGCACCGCGGCCGAGCTCGCGGAGCGGATCGACGACGCGGAGGTCGCGGCGCAGGCGCTCGACACGCTGGTCTACATGGAGCTCACCGCCGGGGTCGCGTCGCCGCCGGAGCTGATCGAGCGCGCGCTCGAGCTCGAGCGGACGGCGACGCACATCGTGATCGACCTCTCGCCGAGCCTCGGGAGAGGCTTCCAGCTGTGCGCGACCGGCGACCTCGCCGCCGCCCGGACGCACCTCGAGGACGTCGAGCGCCTCACGCGCGAGCGCGGCGACGAGAGCGGCCTCGCCGTCGCCTGCGGCACGCTGACCACGCTCGAGACGCTGGCGGGCGACTGGCGACGGGCCGAGACCCACGCCCGGGAGACCGTGGAGCTCGCCGAGCACACCGGCGTCAACCGGCACGAGTCGCTGCATGCCCGTGCCCTTCTCGACGCTCACGTGGGCCGGGTCGACCGCGCCCTCGACGCGGCGCGGCAGCTCGTCGCGGACGCCGAGGACGGCGGCTCGCTCCTCTACGTCGTCCGCAGCCTCTCGGTGCTCGGCTTCGTCGAGCTCTCGCGTGGGGACCTGAGGGCCGCACGCGCCGCGCTCGGGCGCGCGACCGAGGCCGCCGCCGCACTGGGCATCGGCGAGCCCGGCCTGCTGCGATGCGTCCCGGACCTCGCCGAGACGCTCGCCGCGCTCGGCGAGTGCGAGGAGGCCGAGCAGGCGATCGAGCGCTACGAAGCGCAGGCGCGCGAGCTGGGGCGCGACTGGGCGCGGGCGACCGCAGAGCGCTGCCGCGGTCTCGTCCTCGCCGCGCGCGACGAGCTGCCGAGCGCGCTCGCCGCGCTCGAGCGCGCAGCCGCCGGACACCGCCGTTCCGCAATGCCCTTCGAGCTCGGGCGAACGCTGCTCGCGCTCGGCGCCACGCAGCGCCGCTCCGGGCAACGGCGGGCGGCGCGGGAGTCGCTCGGGGAGGCGCTGACGATCTTCGACGCCCTCGGCGCGCCGCTGTGGGCCGACAAGGCGCGGGCCGAGCTCGGCCGGATCGGAGGCCGGACGCCGGCCGGCCGGCGCCTCACGCCGAGCGAGGCGAGGATCGCGGCGCTGGTCGCGCGCGGCCTGACCAACCGCGAGGCCGCCGCCGAGCTCGTCGTCGCGGTGCACACGATCGAGGCGGCGCTCACCCGCGTGTACGCCAAGCTCGGCGTACGCTCGAGGACCGAGCTCGCCGCCCGGTTCGCCGGCTCGGACGGGGGGCAAACTGTAGGGGAACCTCCGTTGCCCCGTGCGGGCTCGGCGCCGTAGCGTCGCCGCCCATGCGCTGCCTCGTCTCGGCCACCGTCCTGGCCCTCTGCACCCTCGCCGCCGCGGCGACCGCCGCCGGCGCCCAGACCCCGCCGATCCCGCCGATCCCCACGCCGCCGGACGTCCACCTCCCGGGCGAGAAGGTCGAGACGTTCAAGCTCGTGTTGGACGGGACCGCGCACGCCGGCCGCCAGGCGAGCATCAGCGGCCAGGCGGGCGGGTGCGACGTGAGCCTGAACGCCAACGTCGAGGAGGACACGGACTTCGGGCGCGGCAAGGGCGTGACGATGGAGTTCGTGCGCTACAAGCTGCACGGGCACACGCGGTACGGGTTCCAGCGCTCCGGCCGCACCCTCGACTCCTCGTTCAACGTCGTGGCCAAGATCCACCGCCTGGCGACGGGCACGGGCACACTCGCGCAGCACCCGGGCTCGGTTCCGTGCCCGCCGCAGAGCTTCGACCTCAGCGACAACGCCGATTGCGGCGAGACGAAGACGGACAACGAGCCCTGGGGCCTGAGGATCCACGGGAGCAGCTTCAGCCCCGGGCCGATCAGGCCCGGATCGCTGTTCAACGAGGACCGCTGCGGCGAGCCGCCGCCGGGATCGGCGTTCAGCGACGACCTGGCCGATCTCACCGACGGCTGGCCCACGCCCCCGCTGCTCCCGTTCGCGCCGATCCCGCTCCACAAGATGTTCAACAGCCGCTTCCACGCTTTCAAGGTCGAGTTCAAGACCCCGCGACGGGAGACGAAGGGCAGCTGGGGTACGCCGCCGCTCACGGGCGGGGCCGACGACCACGGCTCGATCATCGCCACCGTGCGTTTCATACGGGAGTAGCGGCCTGTTCGGCGGCACGCGGCCTGGACGAAACAGCTCGCGGACCGCCGCCAACAGCGGTTCCAGCCCGGTATCGCCCACCCCAAAGCCCAGCTCGGGCGGCGGTTTCGCCGTTCCCGGACCAGAACTTAAGTCCAATACCTAACCGAACGGCGAGGTCGACCCGGAAGAGCCGGCGCACCATGCAGGGCAGGCGCCGCGTCGGGATAGACCGCGGCGGACAAGCTCTAACAAGGAAGCGAAGCCGATGAGGAAAGGATTCCCCACGGCGGTGGTCGCCATGACGGCGGCCGCGCTGTTGGCACCCGCTGCCGCGGAGGCGCATCACGTCGCCAATGGCAGCGCGACGTGCACCCTCGTCGGGAACGTCCCGACGATCAGGGCCAGCGCGTCGTTCGTGAGCTTTGCCAGCTACAACAAGCCGATCGCCGGCGAGCTGGACGTGGACGGCAAGAAGGTCCTGACGATCTCCGGGTTCACGTTCTGGGGCTCCAACGGCACGTGGCAGAGCCCTGCCGTGACGGCCACTCCCGGGTCGCATCTCGTGAGCGGCCAGTTCTGGTGGCCGCACCAGGACGGGATGAACGGCGCGTTCAGCGCGAGCGTCAACTGCCCGGCGCCGCCCAAGCCGACGCCGACCCCGACCCCGACGCCGACCCCGACGCCGACTCCCACGCCGACGCCGACGCCGACGCCGACTCCCACGCCGACGCCGACCCCCACGCCGACGCCGATTCCCACGCCGCAGCCCCCGGTCACGCCGGCCGCGAACGGGGCGGTGAAGGACATCGTCCTGAAGGCGCCGCGCTGCACCCCGCGCAAGCTCGGCCGCCACCGGATCACGGTCACGCCGAAGGGCCGCCGCCACGGGCTCGTAACGTTCCACCTGAAGGGGCACGGCGCCCGCCACGTGCGCTGGTTCATCGACACCCGCGCCGCCGGCAGGTCGGGCGAGGCGTGGGAGTGGCTGAGCAACCACGGCCGCGCCTACCACATCTATCTGTGGGTCCAGCAGCGCTGGGGCGTCCACCTGTGGGGCCGCCACACCGTCGAGGCGCGCTTCAAGGTGACCAACTCCTGCGGCAAGGTCCGCTCGGTCCGGGCCACGCGGTTGTACTTCAACCACGACCCCCGGCCGGACGACCCGATCTTCGCCCACCACTAGCAGGGCGGCGAAGCACGGAAGGGCTCGCGGCGGGCATCCGACTCGGATGGCCCGCCGCGAGGTCGTTGACGCGGTCCCGCGGAGCGGTGCGCCGTGCAGGCCTTATTTGCGGCCCATCGTCCACTCGTCCATTCCAGTCACCCGGATTACAGATGCTGCTTAAGCCCTCAGCATTAGCTCCCTACGGTCTCCCTCAACGAATTGCGGGCCACGGTTGGCCCGCTGATGACAGGGAGGGGTAGATGCGCAAGCGTCTCTCACCCGGGGTGATCCTCGGGGTTTTGGCCATGGTCTTCGCGTGCACCGGCACTGCTGCCGCCGGCGTGCTGATCACGTCGGGCAAGATCAAGGACGGCACGATCCGCGGCCGTGACATCCACAAGGGCACGATCACGAGCGATCGGCTCTCCAACGGCGTCCGGCGGGAGCTCCGCGAGGCCGGCACGCCCGGCCCGAAGGGCGACAAGGGCGATCCGGGCACGAACGGCACGTCGCTGCAGGGCTCGGCGCCGCAGAAGGGCGACAAGGGCGACAAGGGCGACAAGGGCCAGGACGGGCTGAACCCGGCGACGCTGGTCGCCAAGGACGGCGACGCGGGCTGGCGCTTCGTGGGCGGCGGCGGCACCTCGCCGTACCCGCAGGCGAGCTTCTCCGGCGGCGAGCTGCGGCTGCAGGGCGGCTTCGACGGCACGACGCCGAGCGGCGCGATCGGCATCGCGCACGCCTACGACAACGCCCCCCTGAGCTCGCTGAAGACGCTCAGCTACGACTTCCGCATCGTCAAGCGCCCCGACGGCAGCGTGAGCGCGCCGACGATCCACATCACGGTGCTCAAGGCCGCCACGGGCACGGCGAGCGGCTTCACGAACTTCGTGTTCGAGCCCTACCAGCAGGGGACCTTCGGGACCTTCCAGCGCTACAGCGTCGACACGCTGGTCGGCCAGTGGTGGGCGACCCGCCCGACCGCCGGCATCGACCAGGGGCACCCCGCCTCGTGGACCGACGTCATCAACAAGAACCCGGACGCGACGATCAGCGCGATCAGCGTCGACAACGGCGGCTCGTCGGGCAACACCACCCCGGCCGACCAGTTCGCGGCCGGCGCCGATGACGTGATCGTCGGCTTCGGCTCGGACTTCACCCGCTACGACTTCGGCGGCTAGCAACTCCGAACCCGCGGCGGGCGTCCCGGAATCCGGGGCGCCCGCCGCATCTCTTAGGCTCCCGCGGATGATCCCCGAGGGCCTCCAGGTGCCGTTCGACCACGAGCTGGTGATCGCGCGGCCCGGGCCGCGGACCGGCTATCCGTTCATCGTGGCCATCCACTCCACCCGCGGCGCCGAGCCGGCCGGGCGGGCGGGCGGCGGCTGCCGGCTCGCGCGCTACGCGGACCCGCTGGACGGCCTCTATGACGCGCTGCGGCTCTCCCAGGGCATGTCGCGCAAGTCTGCGATCTCCGGGACGCGGACCGGCGGCGCGAAGTGCGTGATCGCCGTGCCGGCCGGCGAGGCGCCGTGGCCGCTGATTGGCGAGCGCCGCGAGGCCGTGCTGCGCGACCTGGCCGACGTCGTCGAAGGCTTGGGCGGCCGCTATCTCACCGGCCCCGACGTCGGCACCACGCCCACCGACATGGAGTGGGTGCACGGGCTGACCGAGTACGCGGCCGGCTTCGCCGGCGGCGGCACGGCCGGCGGGACCGCGACCGGCGTGCTGGCCTGCATGCGGGCGGCGGCGCGGCACGCGCTCGACGCGGACCTCGACGGCCTGACCGTGACCGTGGTCGGGCTCGGCGGCGTGGGGGAGCTGGTCGCGCGCGGGCTCCACGCCGCGGGCGCGCGGCTGATCGTCACCGACGTCGACGCGGGCAAGCGCGCGCTCGCGGACGAGCTCGGCGCGCGCTGGGTGGACCCCGACGGCGCGCAGCGGCACGAGTGCGAC
>JAICUS010000616.1 GCA_025935735.1 Solirubrobacteraceae bacterium
CAACTTCTACCTCTCCGAGGGCATGTTCAAGATGTTCATCGGGGTCTACCTGATCATGGTCAACGACCCCGACATCCTGTTCAACGACGGCTTCTATCCGCTGCTGCACGTCGTGATGCCCGAGGGGTGCCTCCTGAACCCGCGCTACCCGGCGGCGCTGGGCTGCCGCACGCACGGGCTGACGCGGCTCTTCGACGTGCTCGGCGGCGCGCTGACCAAGCAGGCGCCGGAGCTCAACACCGCCGCGGGGTACGGCACCTCGCCCTACATGCTGTATTCCGGCTGGAAGGACGACGGCGAGTTCTTCTACGCCATGGAGATCCTCTATGGCGGCATCCCCGGGCGGCCGATCGGCGACGGCATGGACGGCCACTCCTGGTGGCCGCTGTTCGAGAACATCCCGACCGAGTACCTCGAGGCCTACTATCCGCTGCGGATCGACGGCTACACCACGATCACCGACTCCGGCGGCGCCGGCTATCACCGCGGCGGCAACGGGGTGGAGAAGCGCTACGTGTACCTGGAGCCCGGCCACGTCTCCATCCACGACGACCGCTGGCTGACGCGGCCGTGGGGCGTGCTTGGCGGCGAGCCGGGGCAGCGCTCGACCAAGATCCTGCGCCGCGCGGACGGGACCGAGCAGGTGCTGCCGGCCAAGTGCGACGAGATCGCGGTGGAGCCGGGGGACATGCTGATCTACCGCACGGCGGGCGGCGGCGGCTGGAAGGACCGCCTCGAGCGCCCGGTGGAGTGGGTGGAGCGCGACGTGGCGAGCGGGCTGCTGTCGAAGGAGAAGGCGCTCTCGGCCTACGGCGTGGTTCTGGGCGACGCTTCGGCCACCGAGGCCGAGCGGGCGCGGCAGCGTTCGGAGCGCGGCGACGCGCTGGCGTTCGACTTCGGTCCGTCGCTGGAGGACACGCTCGCGGCCTGCGAGGCGGAGACGGGCCTGCCGGCGCCGGCGCCCGCGAAGCCGCTGCGCTGGTCGCCGCTGGAGACCCGCGAGTCGGCGCTGGCGAGGGCGCGCGATGCCTGACTTCGGAGGCCAGGCCGGGTTCGGGGCGCGGCCGGCGGTCGTCGTCGTCGACCTGAACCTCGGCTTCACCGACCCGGCGTCGCCGTTGGCCTGCGACCTCGACGAGGTGCTGGTGCAGACGCGCTCGCTGCTCGACGTCGCCCGGGCGCGCGGCGTGCCGGTGCTGTTCACCACGATCGTCTATGACGAGGTGGCGTCGGCCGCGGCCGCCGTGTTCCTGCGCAAGGTGCCGGCCCTGCGGGTGCTCGCTCCGGGGACGCGCTGGGTGGAGATCGACTCTCGTCTGGGCCGGTTGCCCGAGGAGCCGGTGATCGCCAAGGCGCACGCCTCGGCGTTCTTCGGCGTCCCGCTGGCGGCGCTGCTGGCGGGCCGCGACACGCTCGTGGTGTGCGGCGCGAGCACGTCCGGCTGCGTGCGCGCGACCGTGGTCGACGCCATGCAGCACGGGCTGTCGCCGATCGTCCCGCGCGAGTGCGTGGGCGACCGCTCGGTCCGCGCCCACGAGCAGGCGCTGGACGACATCGGCGGCCGCTACGGCGACGTGGTGTCAGCCGGGGAAGTCGCCCGCGCGCTGGAGCAGGCCGGGGAGCTCGCGCCCGAGCACGCCTGACAGCCACTCGGACACCTTGAGGAGGGCGTCGAGGTCCACGCCGGTCTCGACGCCCTCGCCGCGCAGCAGGTAGACGAGGTCCTCCGTGGCGATGTTGCCCGTGGCCCGGGGGGCGAACGGGCAGCCGCCGAGGCCGCCCACCGAGGCGTCGAAGATGGTCGCGCCGTGCTCGAGCCCGGCCAGCGCGTTCGCGTAGCCGGTGTTGCGGGTGTTGTGCAGGTGCAGGCCGACGGGCTGGCCGGTCTCCAGCGCTCCGGGCAGCAGTTGCCGGACCTGCTTCGGGACGCCCACGCCGATCGTGTCGGCCAGCATGATCTCGTCCGCTCGCGCGTTGCGCTGGGCGTGGTCGATGACGATCCCCGGGTCGACCCGCCCCTCGAACGGGCAGCCGAAGGCGACGCTCAGCGTCACGGTGGCCTTCGCCCCGGCCGCTTGGGCCGCTGCGACGATCTCCGCCGACGTCTGTGCCGCCTGTTCGACCGTGGTGTTCTGGTTGCGCTGCGCGAAGGTGTCGGTCAGCGGATAGGCGTAGTGGATCTCGCGCGCGCCGGCGGCCAGCGCGCGGTCCAGGCCCTTGCGGTTGAGGACCAGCGCCGACCAGCTCGTGCCGTTCTCCGGCAGTGCGCCCATCACCTCCTCGGCGCCCGCCATTGCGGGGACCAGCTTGGGATTGACGAAGCTGGCGGCCTCGACGCGCGCGACTCCCGCCTGCGCCAGCCGGGTGCAGAGCTCGGCGCGGGTCTCGGGTGCGAGCACGGCCTTGTCGTTCTGGAGGCCGTCGCGCGGCCCGACGTCGCAGAGGTGGATGTGCACGGTGTTGATTGAATCGCACGCCCAGACTGCTACCGTCGCGCCGCTCCAGGTGCTTGACTGACCGTGCGAATGGATCTCAACGAGCTGCTGTCACAGCTGGACATGCCGCCGGGCGAGAGCTACTACCGGAGCCGCATCCCCTGCCCGGACGACGAGCGGATCGCCCGCGCGGTGCGCGCGTTCAGCGAGGCGTCGCCGGGCCGCCAGGCCGTGTTCCGCGAGGCGATGGACGGCATGCGCTCCGGTCTGCTGCTCGTGTTCTCCGAGCGCGTGGCCGCGCTGGCCGTTCGGCTGCAGAGCGGCGAGCCGATCGTGCAGGGCCTGGTCGCCGCGTCGCTGGCCCAGGAGGGCGACCCGCGCGAGGCCCTGGCCGTGCCCGCCCTGTTCCGGCGCAGCGCCGAGAAGCTGGGGCTGGACACCGGCCGGCTGTTCGACGAGGCCGCCGGGCGGACCGATCTGTCGGGCGGCCGCTGGCTGCGCGACGTGCGCGACGCCGAGGACGCCCCGGAGGACGTCGGCTACGAGGAGGCCGACGACGGCGAGGGCTTCCGGTACGAGCGCGCGATCGCGCGTCAGCCCCGCCGCTACTGATCGGGGCGCCGCGGCGGGCCCGGCGAACGGCTGGCTGGGTAGGGAGTGGGGGAGCCTTCCGCCGCGCATGATCGATCGTCCCCGTGCGCGAACCGATCAGGATCGACCGGGAACGTGACACACCAGAAAGCCGTGGGGCTAGTCAGTCGCGTATGGAGCGACTAACCAGCCCCACCTCGCCGCGGGCGCAGGAGAAACGAAGCTCCTTATCTGTGCTCGTCTTCAGCGTCAACCGGGTCCGGTAGCGGCGGTGCGTGTGCGTGGTAGGCGGTGCGGGTCGGGTGCGCGCGGACGCCCAGCCTTATCTCGGTC
>JAICUS010000664.1 GCA_025935735.1 Solirubrobacteraceae bacterium
CGGCTGGCCCACGTCAAGGCCTGGATCCTGCTCGACGGCGGCGCCTACGCGTCCTCATCCACCGCCGTGTGCTCCAACGCCGCCTCGTTCGCCTGCGGGCCCTACGCCGTGCCGAGCGCGCGCGTGGACTCCTACGTCGTCTACACCGACAACCCGCCGTGCGGGGCGATGCGCGGCTTCGGCGCCGTGCAGACCTGCTTCGCGCACGAGGCGCAGATGGACAAGCTGGCGGCGGCGCTGGACATGGACCCCGTGGCGCTGCGGCGGATCAACGCCATGGAGACGGGCACGTCGATGATCACCGGCGCGCCGGTCGATTGCCCGGCGCCCGTGGACGAGCTGCTGCGGCGCGTGCGCGAGCGCCCGCTGCCGGAGGACGGCGGCGGCGTGCCGGGCGGCATCGCGAACGTGACGCGCGGCGAGGGCGTGCGGCGCGGCGTCGGCTACGCCGTGGGCTTCAAGAACATCGGCTTCTCCGAGGGCTTCGACGACTACTCGACGGCGCGCGTGCGGCTGAGCGAGGCCGGCGGCGAGCCGCTGGTGGAGGTCCACACCGCGGCGGCCGAGGTCGGGCAGGGGCTGGTGACCGTGCTCGGCCAGATCGCCCGCACCGAGCTGGGCGTGGAGAACGTGCTCGTGCTCCCCGCGGACACGCAGGTCGGCTCGGCGGGCTCCTCGTCGGCGTCGCGGCAGACGCACATGACCGGCGGGGCGGTGCAGGCGGCCTGCCGGGCGGTGCGCGAGGAGTGGGAGCGGCGCGGGGAGATCGGCGCCGGCATCGAGGCCGTGCGCGAGTACCGCCACCGCCCGACGCAGCCGCTGGACGAGCGCGGGCAGGGCGACGCGCACGTGACGTTCGCGTTCGCCGCCCACCGGGCCGTGGTCGACGTCGACACCGAGCTCGGCCTGGTGCGGGTGGTGGAGATCGCCACCGCCCAGGACGTCGGCAGGGCGATGAACCCGCTGGCCGTCGAGGGGCAGATCGAGGGCGGCATCGCCCAGGGGCTCGGGCTGGCGCTGATGGAGGAGATCCAGGTGGTCGACGGCCGGGTGCGCAACGCGTCCTTCACCGACTACCTGATCCCGACCGTGCTGGACATGCCGCCGGTGGAGCTCGACGTGCTCGAGCTCGGCGACCCCGAGTCCCCCTACGGGCTGCGCGGCGTCGGCGAGCCGCCGACGATCTCCTCCACGCCGGCGGTCGTGGCCGCCCTGCGCGACGCCACCGGCCGGCCGCTGGCCCGCGTCCCCGTCCGCCCCGACGACATCGTGGGCCTGTGAGCCGCGAGCACCTGATCGCGGTCGCCCGCGGGGACGCCGAGCCCGACCTGGTGATCGAGGACGCGCACGTCTACTCGGCGTTCACCCGCGAGTGGGTGGAAGGCGACGTGGCGGTCGCCGGCGGGCGGATCGCCGGCGTCGGGTCCTACGACGGCGGCCGGCGCATCGACGCCGCGCGCCGCTACCTGGTGCCCGGGTTCATCGACGCCCACGTGCACCTGGAGTCGGCGAAGCTCGTGCCGTCCGAGTTCGCCCGCGCGGTCGTCCCGCGCGGCACCACCGCGGTGGTCTGCGACCCGCACGAGATCGCCAACGTCGCCGGGGTCGAGGGGGTGCGCTGGCTGCTGGACGCCACCGAGGGCATCCCGCTCGACGTGTTCGTGATGGCGCCGTCGTGCGTGCCGGCCAGCGACTTCGAGTCGCCCTGCGGGCCGCTGTCGCCCGACGACATGCGCGAGATCCTGCGCCATCCGCGGGCGCTGGGTGTGGCGGAGATGATGAACTTCCCGGGGGTCATCGCCGGCGACGCGGACGTGCTCGCGCGGATGGTGGCGACCCACGTCGACGGCCACGCGCCGGGCGTCGTGGGCGCCGCGCTGAACGCCTACGCGGCCGCGGGGATCGAGTCCGACCACGAGGCCGTGTCGGCCGAGGAGGCGCTGGAGAAGCGCCGGCGCGGAATGTGGGTGCTGATCCGCGAGGCGTCCAACGCGCGCAACCTGCGGGCGCTGCTGAGCATGGTCGAGCGCTACGGGCCCGAGTGGTGCGCGTTCTGCACCGACGACC
The DNA here is from genome assembly GCA_025935735.1 of Solirubrobacteraceae bacterium. The sequence continues at coordinate 2,068 of JAICUS010000664.1, forward strand.
GCGAGCCGGACTTCCTCTGGCGCGAGGGCCACATCGACCAGATGTGCCGGATCGCGGTGAGCGAGGGCGTGGCGCCCGAGGACGTCCTGGCGATGGCCACGCTGCACGGCGCGCGGGCGCACGGGCTGCGCGAGCGGGGGGCGATCGCGCCGGGCTACGTGGCCGACCTCGTGCTGCTCGACGACCTCGTCCACTTCCGGGCCTCGCTGGTGCTGAAGGACGGCGTGGAGCCCGCGTTCGCCCGCGCGCCGGCCGACGGGGCGCTGCGCGACACGATGCGGATGGCGCCCGTGTCCGCGGCGTCGTTCGCGATCGCCGGGACACCGGCGCGGGTGCGGGCGATCGAGATCGAGCCCGGGCAGCTGATCACGCGCTCCGTGGCCGAGCGGCCGGCGGTCGCCGGCGGCGCGGTCGTGGCCGACCCGGAGCGCGACCTGGCCAAGATCGCCGTGATCGAGCGCCACCACGGGACGGGGCGGATCGGCCTCGGGCTGGTCCGCGGGTTCGGGCTGCGCTCGGGCGCGTTCGCGTCCACCGTCGCCCACGACGCCCACAACCTCGTGGTGGTCGGCGTGAGCGATGCGGACATGGCGGCGTGCGCGGCGCGGGCGCAGGCGCTGGGCGGCGGGCTGGTCGTGGCCGGCGGCGGCGCCGTGCGCGGCGAGCTCGCCCTGCCGGTCGCGGGGCTGCTCTCCGCCGAGCCGGCCGAGGAGGTCGCCGCGGGCCTGGAGGCGCTGCAGGCGCTGCTGCGCGCGCAGGGCGTGCGGGTCGACGCGCCGTTCATGACGCTGTCGTTCCTCGCGCTGTCGGTGATCCCGGAGCTCAAGATCACCGACCGCGGGCTGGTCGACGTGGGCGCGTTCCGCCTGGTGCCGCTGGCGCTGGAGCCCGACGGCGCCCTGCGCCTGGACCGCGCGGCGTTCATCGAGCGCTTCGGCGCGCTGTTCGAGCACTCGCCCTGGGTGGCCGAGGCGGCGTGGCGCGAGGGCGGGTTCGCC
>JAICUS010000668.1 GCA_025935735.1 Solirubrobacteraceae bacterium
GGCGCCAGTCAGCCGCGCACGCGCCGGCCGGCCACCTCCGGGTCGAGCCACGCATCCGCTCCCGTGAACCGGAAGCCGAACGGGAGCGCGAGGAAGCGCGCCAGGTCGGGCCGCCGGGCAGTGACGTGGTAGGCGTGCTCGCGGCGCAGCGTGTCGGGATCGCCGTCGTAGCGGTCGGTGCTGATCCACCACCCGGACATATGCGCGGGCGACGGGTAGCGGACGCCCTCGGCCGGGTCGCCCTCGAAGACGCCGTCGGTCACCATCACCAGGCGGTCGGCGAGCGGCGGGTCATACCGGGCGCCCGCGCGCTCGCAGGTGGGCAGCTGCTCGGGTCCGGCGCGCTCCAGCCGCAGCACCCAGTAGCCGTAGGCGACGGTCTCACCGGGACGCAGGACGGCGCCCTCGACCACCACGTAGTCGGCGAGGTAGGCGAGCAGCGCCGCGCGGTCGTCGTCGCTCGCCCCGCCGCGGACGGCCGGCACGACGAGCTCGCCGCCCAACCGCTCGCGCAGGCCCACCGTGGCCAGCCCGGCCGGCGTCGGCCGCAGCGAGACCCCGGCGGGCAGCGCGCTCACGAGAGCACGCGGACGGGCGCGCCGGCGCGCCAGGCCGCGATGTCCTCGACGGCCTCGCGGTAGAAGACCTCGTAGGTGCCGGTGGTGACGTAGCCGATATGCGGCGTGAGCACGGTGTTGGGCGCGAAGCGCAGCGGGTGCTGGGGCGGCAGCGGCTCGGTGTCGTAGACGTCGAGGCCCGCGCCGGCGATGCGGCCGGAGTGCAGCGCGTCCAGCAGCGCCGCCTCGTCGACGATCGGCCCGCGCGACGTGTTCACCAGGTAGGCGCTGGGCTTCATCAGCGCGAGCTCCGGCGCGCCGACCAGCCCGCGGGTGCGGTCGCTGAGCACGAGGTGGACGGTCAGGACGTCGGCGCGGCGGAACAGCTCGTCCTTGGCCACCGCTTCCACGCCGGCCTCGGCGGCGCGCTCGGGCGTCAGGTTCTGGCTCCAGGCGATGGTCTCCATCTCGAACGCCCGGGCGATCCGCGCCATCCGCGAGCCGAGCCGCCCGAGGCCGAGCAGGCCGAGCGTGTGGCCGGCCAGCTCGGGCCCGATCGTGTGCTGCCAGCCGCCCGCGCGCATGCGCGCGTCCTCGGCCGGGATCTGCCGGGTGAGCGCGAGGATGAGCCCCCAGGCCAGCTCGGCCGTCGGCGGCCCGAGCGACCCGGTCCCGCACACCACGACGCCGCGCTCGCGGGCGGCCTCCAGGTCGATCGACGCGTTGCGCATGCCGGTCGTGACCAGCAGCTTCAGGTTCTCCAGCCGCTCCAGCCGCGCGCGGGTGAACGGCGTGCGCTCGCGCATGGCGACGACCACCTCGAACGGCGCCAGCCGCCCGACCACCTCCGCGTCGCCGGCGAGGTGGTCGGAGAAGACCTCGACCTCCGCCTCCAGGCCGTCCCAGCCGGCGAAACGCAGCGCCACACCCTGATAGTCGTCGAGGACGGCGACCCGCATCGGCGACGGATTAGACCAGACGGCCCCGGGTAGCGTCCGGGGGTGGATCGAGCGGCGCTGCCGGCCAACTACAAGTGGGTCGTCCTGTCGAACACGACGATCGGCATGCTGCTGGCGACGATCAACTCGTCGATCCTGCTGATCGCGCTGCCGGACATCTTCCGCGGCATCCACATCGACCCGCTGGCCCCGGCCAACACGAACTTCCTGCTGTGGTTGATCCTCGGCTTCCTGGTGGTCACGGCCGTGCTCGTGGTGAGCCTCGGGCGCCTGGGCGACATGTACGGCCGGGTGCGGACCTACAACCTCGGCTTCGCGGTGTTCACCGCGTTCTCCATCCTGCTGTTCGCCACGCCGTTCACGGGGGCGGCGGGCGCGTGGTGGCTGATCGCCATGCGGGTCGGCCAGGGGATCGGCGGCGCGATGCTGTTTGCCAACTCGAGCGCGATCCTCACCGACGCCTTCCCCGAGGACCAGCGCGGGCTGGCGCTGGGCATCAACGGCGTGGCGGCGATCGCCGGCTCGTTCATGGGGCTGATCGTCGGTGGCCTGCTCGCGCCGCTGGACTGGCGGCTCGTGTTCCTCGTGTCGGTGCCGTTCGGGCTGTTCGGGACCATCTGGGCCTACCTGAAGCTGCACGACCTCAGCGAGCGCCGGCCGGCGAAGATCGACTGGCTGGGCAACATCACGTTCGCCGTCGGGCTGATCGCGGTGATGATCGGCATCACCTACGGCATCCAGCCCTACGGCTCGCACACGATGAGCTGGACCAGCCCGAAGGTGCTGGCCGAGCTGATCGGCGGCTCGCTCGTGCTGGTCGTGTTCTGCGTGATCGAGACGCGCGTCGAGCAGCCGATGTTCCACCTGTCGCTGTTCCGCATCCGCGCGTTCACCGCCGGCAACCTGGCCAGCCTGCTGTCCTCGATCGGCCGCGGCGGGCTGCAGTTCGTGCTGATCATCTGGCTGCAGGGCATCTGGCTGCCGCTGCACGGCTACACGTTCGCGCAGACGCCGCTGTGGGCCGGCATCTACATGCTGCCGCTGACCGTGGGTTTCCTGATCGCCGGGCCGGCCTCCGGCTTATTGTCGGACCGCTACGGCGCGCGGCCGTTCGCCACCGGCGGGATGATCATCGCCGCGCTGTCGTTCCTGCTGCTCGAGCAGCTCCCGGTGGACTTCAGCTACGTCGGTTTCGCCGCGCTGCTGCTGCTCAACGGTATCGGCATGGGGCTGTTCGCGTCGCCCAACCGGGCGGGGATCATGAACAGCCTGCCGCCGAGTCAGCGTGGCGCCGGCGCGGGGATGAGCGCGACCTTCCAGAACTCCGCGATGGTGCTGTCGATCGGCATCTTCTTCTCGCTGCTGATCGTCGGCATGTCGTCCGGCCTGCCCGGCGCGTTGCAGGGCGGCCTGACCGCGCACGGCGTGCCCGCGGCGGACGCCGCGCGGATCGCCCACCTGCCGCCCGTGGCCAGCCTGTTCGCCGCGTTCCTGGGCTACA
>JAICUS010000151.1 GCA_025935735.1 Solirubrobacteraceae bacterium
GCCGTCGCCGTGCTCGCTCGAGTTCACCCCGCCGAGCGCGCGCACCTGCGCCACGACCTCCTCGGCCACCGCGCGCAGCGTGTCCACGCCGCCGGGCGCGGTGAGGTCGAGGTAGGGGCGGACGTGGATGCAGCCGACCGACGCGTGCCCGTAGAGCCCGGCGCGCAGGCCGTGGCGGTCGAGGATCTGCTGCATCCCGGCCAGGTGCTCGGCCAGCCGCTCGGGCGCGACCGCCGTGTCCTCGACGAACGCCTGCGGCCGGCGCATGCCCTCGCTCGCCGCCATCAGGTGGCCGAGCCCGGCCTTGCGCACCCTGGTCAGCGCGGCCTGCTCGGCCGCCGTCTCCGCGCGCGTGACCGGGACGCCGCGCCAGCGCTTCTCCAGCTTCGCGATCCGGTCGCGCACCTCGGCGTCGCTGCCGCCGAAGAACGTCACGTAGAGCAGCGCCTCCGCATCGATGTCCAGCCCGCCGTACTCGATGATGGTGCGGTCGATCAGCTCGACCGCCGCCGCGCCCAGCGCCAGCCCGTCGCCGGTGGCCGCCACGGCCGCGTTGACGGAGTCGAATCGCCCCACCGCGAACATCCGGGCCGCGGGGAGCGGGACGAGCCCGACCGTCGCCTCGGTGATCGCCACCAGCGTGCCCTCGCTGCCGACCACGAAGCGGGCGAGGTCGAAGCGGTCGAGCAGCCGGTCGAGCCGGTAGCCGCCGGCGAGCCGCGGGTGCGCCGGCCAGTCGCGCGCGATCGCGGCCCGGTGGGCGTCCACGATCCGCGGCAGCTCGCGGTGGATCGCGCCGTCCAGGGTTCCCTGTCGTGCGCGGCGCTCGCGGACGGAGGAGTCCAGCGGCCCGAAGCGCGCCCGCGACCCGTCGGCGAGCACGACCTCCAGCTCCTCGACGTGGTCGATCGTCGACCCGTAGAGGACCGAGTGCGCGCCGGCCGAGTTGGAGCCGATCATGCCGCCCAGCGTCGCCCGGTCCGAGGTCGACGTGTCCGGCCCGAAGCCGAGCCCATGGGCCGCCGCCGCGCGGTTGAGCTCGTCCTGCACCACGCCGGGCTGTACGCGCGCCCGCCGGCCGTCGATGCCGACGATCGCGTCCATGTGGCGCGACGTGTCGAGCACGATCCCCGCGCCGACCGCCTGCCCCCCGAGGCTCGTCCCGCCGCCCCGGGGGGTGACCGGCACGCCGTGCCGCGCGGCCAGCGCCACCGCCGCCGCGACGTCGTCCGCGTCCCGGGGGAACACGACGACGCGCGGCGCGATGGCGTACATGCTCGCGTCGGTCGAGAACAGGTGCCGCGTGTAGGCGTCGTCGCGCACCTCGCCCCGCAGCTCGCGTCGGAGGTCGGCGACGAGGGTCATAGCCGGCGCTAGCTCTCCAGGAACCCGGTGACGGCGTGCAGGCGGCCGTCGGCCGCCACCGTGGCGAAGTCCACGCCGGCCGCCACCGCGCCGGCGTCGCCCACCAGGCGCCAGGCGAAGCGGACGCGGTCGTTGTGGGCGTCCGGGCCGAAGGACAGCTCGAACCGGTGGCCGGGGAACTGGGCCCGCGCGGCGCCGATCATGGCCGCGATCCCGTCGGGCGTCTCGCCGCGCATCAGCGGGTCGAGGTAGGTGCCGTCGCCGGTCCACACCTCGGCGGCCAGCGCGGCCCGGCGCTCCGGGTCCGGCTCGTTCCAGGTGGCGATGTACTTGTCGACTGTGGCTGCGATGTTCGTCATGCCGGCAGGGTCCCGCGGCCGCGCCGCGCCCGCCATTACCCCGGACGTAAGTCCTGACCCGCTATGAGCCGCCCGCCGCGGCCGTGGGTGAGGAAGCTCCAGACCCAGCGCAGGAACACCAGCACGCGGTTCTGGAAGCCGATCAGGTACCAGAGGTGGACGATCAGCCAGAGCGCCCAGGCGAGCGTGCCGCCGACGTGGATGCCCGGCGGGAGGTCCGCCACCGCGCGCAGCCGGCCGATCGTGGCCAGGTTGCCCTTGTTCTTGTAGTGGAACGGGCCCGGCGTGGCGCCGCGCAGGCGCTCGCGCACGCAACGGGCGGCGTAGCGGCCCATCTGCATGGCCACCGGCGCGACGCCGGGGAAGGGATCCTCCCCGCGCACCCGGACCATGTCGCCGATCGCCAGCACCTCGGGGTGGCCGGGCACGGTGAGGTCGGGCTCGACGAGCAGCCGCTGGACGTGGTCGTTCTCCGCGCCGGCGGCCTCGCCCAGCTTCACCGCGAGCCCGGAGGCCAGCACGCCGGCCGCCCAGATGATCGTCCCGGCGTCGATCCGCTGCTCTACGCCGTCGGACTTGACCACCACGCCCGAGGCGTCGAGGTCGGTGACCGTGTGGCCGGTCATCGGCGTCGCCCCGAGGCCCTCCAGCGCCCGGGCGGCGGACTGCGAGAGCCCGGGCGGGAAGCCGGCGAGCACGCGGTCGCCCGCCTCCACCAGCAGCACCCGCGCCTTGGAGGGGTCGAAGGAACGGAAGTCGCGCCGCGTGTCGTGGGCGATCTCCGCGATCTGCCCGGCCATCTCCACGCCGGTCGGGCCCGCGCCGACGATGACGAACGTCAGCAGCGCGGCGCGCTTGTCCGGGTCGCTCTCCGCCTCGGCCGCCTCGAGCGCGCGCAGGATGCGCCCGCGGATCTGCAGCGCGCCCTCGAGCGTCTTCAGCTCCGCCGCGGCCTTGCGCCACTCCGGGTGGCCGAAGTAGTTGTAGGCCGAGCCGCCGGCCACGATCAGCGTGTCGTAGGGCAGCCGCAGCTCGCCGGCGTAGGTCTCGGCGACGAGCTCGCGGCCCGCGAGGTCGAAGTCGCGGACCTCCGCGCACAGGACGCGCACGTTGGCGTCGCGCTTGAAGATCGCCCGCAGCGGATAGCAGACCTCGCCGGGCATCAGCGCGCCCGTGGCGACCTGGTAGGCGAGCGGCTGGAACAGGTGGAAGTTGCGCCGGTCGACGAGCGTGACGTCCACCTCGGCGTGGCGCAGATGAAGCGCCGCCTGGAGCCCGCCGAACCCGCCGCCCACGATTACGACGCGGTGCATGCGCCTGGAGACTACGAGGGCGTGTACGGGTCGCGCGCGGCGGCTAGACCCCAGTCATGAGATTCGGTATCGCGCTGTTGCGCGCCGTGGTCGGTGCGCTCTTCATGGGGCACGGCCTGCAGAAGCTGGCCGGCTGGTTCGGCGGCCACGGCCTGGAGGCCACCGCGAACGCGTTCGAGGGCATGGGACTGCGGCCGGGCAAGGTCCACGCCACCGCCGCCGGCGTCGCGGAGACGGCGGGCGGCGCGCTCCTGCTCACCGGCGCGGCCACGCCGCTGGCCGCCGGAATGCTGTCCGGCACGATGACCACCGCCGTCCGCAAGGTGCACCTCGCCAACGGCGTGTGGAACACCGACGGCGGCTTCGAGTACAACGCCGTGCTGCTCGCGGCGCTGTTCGCCATCACGGCGGCCGGGCCGGGGACCGGGGCGCTCGACGAGGGCCACGCCGGCACCGGCTGGGCCATCGCCGAGTTCGCGGCCGGGCTGCTCGGCTCCGAGGCGGTCCTGCGCTTCGCGGGGTCGCAGCCCGCGCCGGCCGCCGACGAGCCGATGGACGCCGCCAGCGGCCGCGAGCCCACGCCCGCGGCCGCCTGAAGCACGTGCGCGGGCCGGCTTGGCTACGCCCGGGCGACGCGCAGCGGGACGCGGTGCGAGCGCGTCCGGCGCGGCCGGCGCAGCTGACGGCGGCGCTCCGCCAGGACGCCGACGGCGCCGGCGGACGGGCGCAGCGGGTCGGCCACGGCGTGCCCGTCCTCGACGGACAGCGCGGCCCACAGCTCATCGCCGACCTCGGCGAGGAGCACCTCGCCGCGCGGGGCGGTGGAGGAGTCCAGCTCGGCCAGCTTGGCGACCGCGGCGAGGTCCGCGAACGTGGCCTGGCGGATGGTCAGCGGCGCGGCCTCGCGCGCCGTGGTGGTGTCGTTGCGGCGGTTCGGCGAGGTGGAGAGCATGCGTCCATGATCGCCCTGAGACGGCCCGTCCACATCGGCGGTTCGGAGCGCCTTCGCGTCACGCACCCCTTACCTGTTCGACGGTCCCCCTTAGTAGTCTCGCGGGCGTGATCGCGGTCGTCACCGGCGCGGGAACCGGCATCGGCCGGGCGGTCGCGCGCGCCCTGCTCCAGGCCGGCTGGAGCGTCGTCGCCGCGGGCCGGCGGGCCGAGCCGCTGCGGGAGACGCTGGGCGACGGAGACGGCCTCGCGGTGCCCACCGACGTCGCCGACCCGCAGGCCGTCGACGCCCTGTTCGCCGCCGCCAAAGAGCGCTACGGCCGCCTCGACCTGCTGTTCAACAACGCGGGGATCGGGGTCAGCGTGCCGGTGGCCGAGCTGGCCTACGAGGACTGGAAGCGGGTCGTCGACACCAACCTCACCGGCTCGTTCCTGTGCGCCCAGGCGGCGTTCCGGGCGATGGCCGCGCAGGACCCGCGCGGGGGGCGGATCGTCAACAACGGCTCCATCTCCGCTTACGTCCCGCGGCCCAACTCGATCGCCTACACGGCCACCAAGCACGCGGTCACCGGGCTCACCCGCTCGCTCTCGCTGGAGGGCCGGGACTTCGATATCGCCTGCGGGCAGATCGACATCGGCAACGCCGCCACCGACATGACCGCGCCGATGCGCGCGGGGATCCTGCAGGCGGACGGCTCGACGCGGGTGGAGCCGACCATGGACGTTGAGAACGTGGCCAGGGCGGTGCTGTACATGGCGTCGCTGCCGCTCGACGCCAACGTGCAGTTCATGACGGTGATGGCGACGGCGATGCCGTTCATCGGCCGCGGCTGAGCGGCCGAGATTGGCGTAGTCCCCAAGCTCGGCGCAAGCGCCCGCCAAGGCGGCCCGAGCAGAGTCCGCGGTGCGGCGGGCGGCTCCCCCCTGAGTCGCTCGCCGCCAGTCTCCGACCACCGCTCCCCTTGGAGGGACACATGCTCCACCCCGCCCGCGCGGGACGCGCCTGGATGGCCGTGCCCGTGCTCGCGGCCGGCGTGCTCGCGCTCTCGAACGCGTCCGCGTTCGCCGCCGACACGCTGCCGATCTACAACGTGACCCAGGAGGGGATGACCTCCGACCAGGGCGCCAAGCTGGCCGACGCGTTCGGGATCCCCAACTCCGTGCAGTCCGACGGCGCGTTCGCCTACACGGCCAAGAACTTCGACGCGGTGCCGCAGCGCGCGGTCGCCGAGGGCAAGGACGAGTCGGGCAGCCCGACGACGTCGCTGGCGCTCGACACCACCGCTCTGGCCAAGCTCACGCCCGTCCCCGACGACGTCGCGCTGAAGTCCGCGTCCCGGCTCGCCGACCTCGCCGGGCTGAACCCGGACATGAAGGCCACGCCGAGCGTCTCCAACACGAAGCTGACGCTGTCCGACCGGGCCGGCCGGGCGACCGCCGACTACGCGCTCGACACCACGGTCTCCTACCGGCTGACGCTGAACGGGCTGCCGGTGACCGGCCAGGGCGCGCGCCTGCGCGTGGCCTACAACAGCGCCGGCGACGTCGTGCAGCTCTCGGACGCCATGCGCTCGCTGGAGCGCGGCAAGGACGTGCCGGTCATCACGCCGGACGCCGCGGCCAAGTCGTGCGCCGTGCTCTACGGCCCGGGCGTGCGCCAGGCCACCCCGACGCTCGGCTACCTGATGCCGGCGCTCGGCGCGGTCAAGACGATCTACCCCGTCTACACCTGCAACCCGTCGACCGAGACGGGCGACCAGGCGCACCGCCAGGTCCCGGCCGTGCCGGGCGCCGCGCCCGTGGCGAAGCTGCAGGCCAGCTCGCAGGGCGGCGTCGTCAGCGCGTTCGTGGAGCCTTCCGGCGGCACCGCGCCGTACACGTTCAAGTGGTCGTCCTCCTCGACGGTCATCCCCGGCAACACCGAGCAGAAGGTCAGCTACCGGCGCGCGCCGCGTGACGGCAAGAGCACGGCCGAGACGCTCACCGCCGAGATCACCGACGCCAACGGGCTCACCTCGACCGCGTCGGCCTCCCTCGACGGCGACGGCAGCGTGACCGTGGCCTCCAACCCCGGTGGCGGCGGCTTCGGCAAGCTGGCCATCGGCCCGACCGACGTCGGCATCGAGAACATGGTCGACGAGTGGCAGTGCGCGCAGGACTCCGCGCAGGGCTTCCGCAACGTCATGGCCTCGCACGGCATCGGCGCCCAGTTCGACTGGCGCGGGATGAACGCCTGGGAGAGCGACTTCAAGAAGGCGTCGCTGGGCGGCCACGACGACAGCTTCGTCGACGACATCGACATGCAGTGGTACACCGGCCACGGCTGGCCGGGCGGGTTCACGTTCAAGAACACGGCGCACGACGACGGCTCGATCGTCCCCTCCGACGCCAGCTGGGGCGACCGCGACCTCGAGTGGCTGCAGCTGGAGTCCTGCGAGGTGCTGCGCGACACGTCGGGCACCAACGACTACTTCTCGCGCTGGGGCGGGACGATGAATGGCCTGCACATGCTCAACGGCTTCGACACCAACGCCTACTGCATCGGCGGCGGCACGGGTGCCGACTTCGCGTCCTACCTGTTCCCGCAGACGTTCCTCGGGATCACGCTGCGCCCGGCGCTGACGGTCCGCCAGGCCTGGGGCCAGATGGCGATCGACAAGGAGCCGAGCGGCGTCCGCTACCGCTCGATGGGCAACATCGGCTCCGGCGGGGTCACCAACATCGGCGACCACTTCTGGGGCCAGGGCTCGACCGGCCCGGACATCACGACAGGCTCGCGCGTCGGGATGTGGGCGATCTCCGGAGTCGTTTAGGCGGCAGTGACGGCGGCCCGCTCCTCGAGCGGGCCGTCGTCGTCGTTAAGGACCGCCTCGACCTCGACGTGGTTGTCGTGGAAGACGGCGCCGCCGCCCATGTCGGCGTCGCGCTCGTCCACCGTGGCGTTGATGTTCGCGCCGCCGCGGACGTGCTTGAGCCAGTGGCCCTTGGTGGAGGCGATCACGCCGGGGCGGACGCGGTCGGACACGACCACGTCCGCCTCGAAGGCGCCGCGGGCGTTGGACACCCGCGCGCGGTCGCCGGTCTCGAGCCCCCGGGGCGCGGCGTCGTCCGGGTGGATCTCGATCCGCGGGCCGCCGGCGCGGGCCTGCAGGTCCGGCTTGTTGGCAAACGTGGAGTTGAGGAACCAGTGCGAGGCGGGGGCTACGAGCGCGAGCCCCTCGGTCGCCTCGGCGGGCGGCGTGTAGCCGGGCAGCGCGTCGTGGCCGTCCGCGCGCGCCCGCTCGGAGACGAACTCCAGCCGGCCGGACGGCGTGGGGAAGCCGTCGGCGTAGGGCACGAACGGGTCGGGGACGTCGAGCCGGACGAAGCCCTTCACCCGCAGCCGCTCGAACGTCGCGTCGCCGACGAACGTGCGCACGAGCGTCTCGTCGTCGTCATACAGCGCGGGCTCGGTCAGCCCGAGCCGGCGCGCCAGGCGGCGGAACGTCTCCGTGGTCGACAGGCACTCGCCGGGCGGCGCGACCGCGGGCGAGTTGAGCTGCAGGTACATATGCCCGTAGGCCTCGTGGACGTCCAGGTGCTCGGTCTGCATCGTGGCCGGCAGGACGATGTCCGCGTAGTCGACGGTGTCGGTCGGGAACTGCTCCATCACCACCGTGAAGAGGTCCTCGCGCTCCAGCCCGCGGCGCACCCGCGCCTGGTCGGGGTTGGAGGCCATCGGGTTCGCGCCGTAGACGACCAGCGCGTGCACGCCGGCGGTCTCCAGGATCTGCCCCATCAGGGTCATGCTCAGCGTGCGCACCGGCTTCTCGAGCAGGTCGTCGCGCTTGAGCCCGGCCATGTCGCCCTGGTACCAGCCGCTGGTCGAGTAGCAGGCGCCGCCGCCGAGGTGCCGCCAGTCGCCGGTCACGCCCGGCATGGCGTAGAGCGTGCGCAGCGCCATCCCGCCGCCGGCGTGGCGCTGCATGCCCATCGTCGCCCGGATCGCGGTCGGCCGCGTGGTCGCGATCCGCTCGCCCAGCTCGACGATCCGGTGCTCCGGCAGGCCGGTGATGGCCGCCACGCGGTCGGGCGGGAACTCGAGGATGCGCTCGCGGAACTCCGGCCAGCCGACCGTCTGTCCCGCGATGTACTCGCGGTCCTCGGCGCCGAGGCTGACGACCACCCACAGCAGCCCGAGCGCCAGTGCGGCGTCGGTGCCGGGCAGCGGCGCCAGGTGCTCGTGCGCCTGCTCGGCCGTGCGGGAGCGCAGCGGGTCGATCGCCACGACGTGCGCGCCCCGCTTCTTGGCCTCCAGCACGTACTTCCACACGTGGTGGCCGCTGGTCAGCGGGTTCGTGCCCCACAGCAGGATGAGCTTGGAGTGCACGAACGTCTCCGGGTCCATCCCGGCGGCCGTCCCGGTCGTGTACTCGGCGCCGACCCGCCCGGCGACCGAGCAGGCCGTCATCTTGTGGCGCGAGGCGCCGAGCACGTTCCACAGCCGCCGGCCGGCGTGGCCCTCCAGGCCCTGGATGAACCCGAGCGTCCCGGTCCCCTGGAACGGCCAGATCGCCTCGCCGCCGTGCTCGGCCTTGACGGCCTGCAGGCGCTCCGCGATCTCGTCCAGCGCCGCGTCCCAGGAGATCCGCTCGAAGCGCCCCTCGCCCTTGGCGCCCGTGCGGCGCAGCGGGTGCAGCAGCCGGTCCGGCGCCCGCGCGTGGTCGAGATAGCCGTTGACCTTCGCGCACAGCGCCCCGCGGGTGAACGGGTGCTCGCGGTTGCCGCGCAACCGCACGGCCCGGCCGTCCTCGACGGTCACCACCCACGAGCAGGTGTCCGGGCAGTCCAGGGGGCAGGCGCCGACGACTTCCACGTCGCTCAGCCTAGTCGCAGCTCGATCGGACCGCCGCGGGCGAGCAGCATGGTCAGGCCGGTGCGGGGGTCCCGCGGCGAGTCGCGGCGCTCGCGCAGCACGACCGCCGACCACGGCTCGCCGGCGTCGAGGAGCGGCGCGAGCTCGGCGGCCAGCTCGCGCGGCACCCAGCCGGCCTGCTCGCCGGCCGCGAGCACCATGATCGCGGTGGGGTCGTGCGCGTTGGCCGGGTCGCGGCGCAGCTCCAGCGGCTGCCCGGGCGCGGCGGCGTCGGAGGCGAGCGCCGCGGCGTGGTGCTGCGCCGCGCCGGCGACGCCGGCCACCTTCAGCCCGCGCTCGGCCAGCTCGGGCGCGTCGCGGCCCAGGTAGCGGTCGCCCTCGACGACGTGGTAGCCCGCCACCCAGACCTGGCCGCCGTCGTCGGGGTACCAGTAGCGCTCCTGGAAGCGGACGTCGACGGTGGCCACGTCCCGAGCTTAGGCGCGGTGTGGTAGGAGAGCCCCATGACGAAGATCCAGAACTTCATCCACGGCGAGCGCGTCGATGCGGCCGACGGCCGCACGACCGATCTCGTGGACCCGACCACCGGGGAGGTGTTCGCGCAGGCCGCGCTGTCCGGCGAGGCCGACATCGACGCCGCCTTCCAGGACTCCGCGCGCGCGTTCGCGGAGTGGCGCAACACGACGCCGAGCGAGCGCCAGCTGGCGCTGATCCGGATCGCCGACGCGATCGAGGCGCGGGCCGACGAGCTCGTGGCCGTCGAGTCCCAGAACACGGGCAAGCCGCTCGGGCTGACCGCGTCGGAGGAGATCCCCCCGATGTGCGACCAGATCCGCTTCTTCGCCGGCGCGGCGCGCGTGCTTGAGGGCAAGTCGGCCGGCGAGTACATGGCCGGCCACACGTCGTTCATCCGCCGCGAGCCGGTCGGCGTCTGCGGCGCGGTCACGCCGTGGAACTACCCGATGATGATGGCCACGTGGAAGTGGGCCCCGGCGCTGGCCGCGGGCAACGCGATGGTGCTCAAGCCGTCCGACACGACCCCCGCCAGCACGGTCCTGATGGCCGAGATCATGGCCGAGCACCTGCCGCCGGGCGTGTTCAACGTGGTCTGCGGCGACCGCGACACCGGCGCGGCGCTCGTGCGCCACCAGACGCCGGCGATGGTGTCGATCACCGGCAGCGTCCGCGCCGGCATGGCCGTGGCGAGCGCGGCGGCGGACAACCTCAAGCGCGTGCACCTCGAGCTGGGCGGCAAGGCCCCGGTGATCGTGTTCGACGACGCCGACCTCGACCTGGCGGCCGAGAACATCGCCATCGGCGGCTACTTCAACGCCGGCCAGGACTGCACCGCGGCCACCCGCGTGCTCGCCGGCCCGCGTATCCACGACGACTTCGTGGCGGCGCTGTCCGAGCAGGCCAAGAACACCAGGACCGGGCAGCCCGACGACGAGGACGTGCTGTTCGGGCCGCTCAACAACGCCAACCAGTTCGAGCGGGTCAGCGGCTTCCTCGACCGGACCCCGGACCACGCGACCGTGGTGGCCGGCGGCCGCCGCCAGGGCGACAAGGGGTTCTTCTTCGAGCCGACGATCGTCGACGGCCTGCGCCAGGACGACGAGATGATCCAGAACGAGGTCTTCGGCCCCGTCATCTCGGTGCAGACGTTCTCCGACGAGGACGAGGCGGTCGCCTGGGCCAACGGCGTCGACTACGGCCTGGCCTCGAGCGTCTGGACCCAGGACCATGGCCGGGCGATGCGCATGTCCCAGCGGCTGGACTTCGGCTGCGTGTGGATCAACTGCCACATCCCGCTGGTGGCCGAGATGCCGCACGGCGGCTTCAAGAAGTCCGGCTACGGCAAGGACCTGTCGATGTACGGCTTCGAGGACTACACGCGGGTCAAGCACGTCATGAGCTTCACCGAGAAGCGCGACTGAGCGCCACGCCGGTCAGCGCCTCGCGGACGACGCGCTCCGCCACCAGAGCTGACGCGTCGTTCGTGCCCACCGAGGACGGGATGACCTCGACGACGTCGAACCCGACGAGCTCACAGGAAGCCGCCACGGTCCGCACGGCGAGCAGCAGGTCGGTCGGGGTCATCCCGCCCGGCTCCGGCGTGCCGGTGCCGGGGATGAACCCGGGGTCGAGCACGTCGACGTCCACGGTGAGGTACACCGGGCCGGCGCCCACGGCGGCCAGCGCCCGCTTGACGACC
>JAICUS010000699.1 GCA_025935735.1 Solirubrobacteraceae bacterium
CGGCATGCTGCTCTACGTCGGCCAGGCGATCTTCCTGCCGGCCAGCGTGGCCATCGGCATCGGCGTCTACGTCAACTCGCTCGTGTCCGGCGTGAGCACGAGCGCCGCCGCGGTGGTGGTGATGGTCGCGGTGACCCTGCTGGCGCTGCTGCGGATCAACTTCAACGCGGTCATCACTGGGTTCTTCCTCGCGCTCGAGCTGACCGTGGTGGTGATCCTGCTGCTGGCCGGCGTCATCCACCTGCAGCAGCCGGTGGACATCCTCACGCACCCGGTGATCGCCGACGGCGGCGTGCTCAAGAGCGTGGCCACGGGGGCGATCGTGACCGCGCTGGCCACCGCGCTGTTCTCGGTCAACGGCTACGACAGCGCGATCAACTTCTCCGAGGAGACGTCCGGCTCGGCGGCGCAGGTCGGCAAGGCGGTGGTCACGGCGGCGAGCGTGGGCATCATCTGCGAGCTGGTGCCGTTCATCGCCACGGTGTTCGGGGCGCCCGACCTGCACGGCTTCCTGAGCTCCAGCACGCCGCTGACCGACGTGATCCGCAGCGCGTTCGGCCACACCGTCGTCGACATCGTGACGGTGGGGGCGATCATCGCGATCTTCAATGCGTCGCTGGCGATCACCCTGCAGTTCTCCCGGATCATGTTCTCCACGGCGCGCGACCGCGCCTGGCCGGCGCCGGTGTCCGACGCGCTCAGCCGGCTGAACGGCAACGGCGCGCCGTGGGTGGCGACGCTGTTCATCGGCGCCTGCGCGACGATCCTGTGCGCGAAGTCGAGCCTGCAGTCAGTCGTGTCCTCGACCGCGGTGATGATCATCGCCCTGTACGCGCTGATCGCCATCTCGGCGCTGGTCAGCCGCGTGCGCCAGCGCGAGCTGCCGCGGCCCTGGCGGATGCCGCTGTGGCCGGCCTCGCCGGTGATCGCGCTCGTCGGCGTGGCCATCGCGCTGTCCAAGCAGACCCGCCGCGACCTGCTGATCGTGCTCGGGATCTTCGTCGTGGGGGCGCTGTACTACGCGCTCTACCTGCGCCACCGCCGCAGCTTCGCGACGCTCGACACGAGTTCGGAGCGCGAGCTGGCGGCGCTGCAGGAGCGATGACGTCGCTCTGGCTCGACGCCGCGCCGGCCGCCGGGCCGGTGGCGGCGTTCGCGCCCGGCGACCGGGTGGACGTCGCGGTGATCGGCGGCGGGATCGCCGGGCTGACGACGGCGCTGCTGCTCAAGCGCGACGGCCTGCGCGTGGCGGTCATCGAGGCCGGCCGGGTCGGCCAGGGCGCGACCGGCGCCAACACGGCGAAGGTGACCGCGCTGCAGGGAACGGTCTACTCGACCATCGCCGGGCGGCACGGCGCCGCGGCGGCCGCGGACTACGCGCAGGGGAGCGCCACGGCGGTCGAGCAGGTCGCGGCGCTGGCTCGCCAGGAGGCGATCGAGTGCGAGCTCGAGCGCGCGGACGCGTTCACCTACGCCGCCGGGCCGGACGAACGCCGCGCGGTGGAGGCCGAGGCGCGATCAGCGGCGGCGGCCGGCCTGCCGGTCGATGAGGCCGAGCCGGACGTACCGTTCGCCACCGCCGGGGCGGTCCGGCTGCGCGACCAGGTGGCGTTCCATCCCGTGCGCTACGCCCGCGGGCTGGCCGCCGCGATCAGCGGCGGCGGCTGTGCGGTCATCGAGGGCGTACGGGCGCTGTCGGTGGCCGAGCGCTCGCCCTGCCTCGTCCGCACCACTGCCGGCACGCTGGGGGCCGACCGGGTCGTGGTGGCCACGCACTACCCGTTCCTGGACCGCGGCCTGTTCTTCGCCCGCCTGGAGGTGCAACGCTCCTACTGCATCGCCGCCCGCGTCCGCGGGCCCCTGCCGCGGGGGATGCTCATCAACGCCGGCAGCCCGACGCGTTCCATGCGCGCCTACGGCGACCGGCTGATCGTGGGCGGCGAGGGCCACGCGGCCGGCAGCGAGGACGCCCGGCCGGAGCGCTTCGCGGCGCTGGAGGCGTTCGCGCGCCGGCACTGGGACGTGGCCGAGGTCACGCACCGCTGGTCGGCCCAGGACCCCGTGCCGCACGACCGGCTGCCGCTGATCGGGCCGTACCAGCCGGGCTCGTCGCGGCTGTTCGTCGCCACCGGATTCATGAAGTGGGGGCTGACCGGCGGCACGCTCGCCGGGATGCTGCTGGCCGACCGGCTGGCCGGGCGCGAGAACGCGTGGGCCGAGCGCTTCGACCCGACGCGGCTGTCGCTGCGCTCGGCGCCGACGCTGGCCAAGGTCAACGCGAAGGCCGGCGTGCACTTCGCCGGCGACCGCCTGCGGCCCGCGGACGCAGGCTCCGCCGCCGACGTCCCGGCCGGCGAGGCGCGCGTGGTGCGCGACCGGCTCGGCAAGACCGGCGTCTACCGCGACGACGCCGGAGCGGTCCACGCCGTGTCGCTGCGCTGCACCCACCTCGGCTGCCTGCTGCGCTTCAACGCCGCCGAGCGCAGCTGGGACTGCCCCTGCCACGGGTCGCGGTTCGACGTCGACGGGCGCGTGCTCGAAGGCCCGGCGACGCAATCCCTGGATCGCCGCCAAACCTAAAGGGGACTGTCCCCTTTACCTTGCCCTGCCGCGCGGAAGACAGCCGCTGTGCAGGGACGTTTCCCTAAAGGGGACTGTCCCCTTTAGCCTGGATCCACCGATCATCGTGGATGCCTCGGCGCCGTGGGCGCCGTTGGGGTCGATCGGCCGAGCATCCTCAGGGTGGGCCCTTTGGAGCGAGGCCGATCGGCATCCAGCGGTGATCCACGGTGGCGAGGCGCCGC
>JAICUS010000118.1 GCA_025935735.1 Solirubrobacteraceae bacterium
ATGACGGGCCGTGGCGCGCCGGCGTGCCCGAGTGGGGAGCGGGCCGCTGGTGCGACGTGTTCGAGATCCGCGACTTCAAGATCCAGCGCTGCTTCATCTACCTCGACCCCGACTACGCGGGCGGCGACAAGGACCGCTACCCGTGGCTGGCCGGCCAGTGAGCTGAGATGGCCGCCGCGGCGGGCGCGACGCTGCAGGGCCTGGAGCGCGGCCTGGCCGTCATCCAGTCCTTCTCGCACGACGCGCCGGCCATGACGCTGAGCGAGGTCGCCCGGCGCACGGACATCAGCCGGGCGACCGCCCGCCGCATCCTGCTCACGCTCGAGGCGCTGGGCTTCGTGCGCTCGGACGGGCGCGAGTTCTCGCTCTCGCCGCGCGTGCTGTCGCTCGGCTGGGCCTACCTGTCCTCGCTGAACCTGTGGGAGGTCGCCCGCCCGTTCATGCAGGACCTGTCGGCCGCGACGCAGGAGACGTGCTCGGCCTGCACGCTCGACCTGCCGGACATCGTGTTCGTGGCCCGCGTGCCGGCGCCGCGGCGGATCCTGATGATGTCGCTGGGCGTCGGCTCGCGGCTGCCCGCCTTTGCCACGGCGATGGGCCGGGTGCTGCTCGCCGGCCTGCCGGACGCGGAGGTGGCCGCGCACCTGGCCGCGACTCCCCTGGAGCCGCTCACGCACCGCACCGTCACCGACCCGCGGCATCTGCTGGCGCTCGTCGCCGCCGTGCGCGAGCAGGGCTACTCGCTCGTCGACGAGGAGCTCGAGCTGGGCCTGCGCTCGCTGTCGGTGCCGCTGCACGGCCCGGACGGCCGGCCGGTGGCGGCGCTCAACCTGTGCGCGGCCGCGGCTCGCGTCTCGGTGGAGGAGATGCAGGTCCGCTACCTGCCCGCGATGCGGTCGACCGCTGACACGATATCCAGCGCCTGGCTACAGAAGAGTTGACACTAGCCGACTGAGATCTTATACTGCGTCTCAAGCAGTATCCCTTTGTGATCTTCAGGAGGTTTCAAGCTATGGCGATCGTTCGTTGGGAGCCTCTCCGCGAGTTCTCCACCCTGCAGAACGAGATGAACCGTCTCTTCAACACCGTGTTCGACAGCCCCGCTCCCGCGGGCAATGGCGGCCTGCGCCGCTGGATGCCGGCGATGGACCTGGTCGAGAGCGGCGACCACTTCGTCCTGCGTGCGGACCTGCCCGGCCTGTCGGAGGAGGACGTGAACATCGAGGTCGAGGACCGGGTGCTCACCATCTCCGGCGAGCGCAAGACCGAGCACCAGGCCGACAAGGACGGCTTCCACCGCATCGAGCGGGCGTTCGGCGCCTTCTCCCGCTCGCTGACGCTGCCGGAGGGCATCGACCCCGAGGCGGTCCAGGCCGGCTTCGACCGCGGCGTGCTCGAGGTGCGCATCCCGAAGCCCGAGGAGCGCAAGCCGCGCAAGATCACGATCGGCGCCGGCGCGCCGAAGACCCTCGAGGCCGACGCCGCGTAACCGGGGTCAGACCCCTTGAGTCTCCCCGGCTCAAGGGGTCTGACCCCTTGCGGGGGGCGGTAGCCTGCCGCCCCCCGTGTCCTGCTTCGAGATCCGCACGACCGACGCCGGCTCGCGTGCCCGCACGGGCACGCTGCGCCTCGCCCACGGCGAGGTCCGCACGCCGGCGTTCGTCCCCCTCGCCACCAAGGCGGTCGTCAAGACGCTCGAGGTGCGCGAGGCCGCCGAGCTCGGCTTCGACATGGTGCTCGGCAACACGTTCCACCTGTTCCTGTCTCCCGGGCACGAGCTGATCGCCCGCCACGGCGGCCTCCACCGGTTCATGGGCTGGGACCGGCCGGTGATCACCGACTCCGGCGGCTTCCAGGTGTTCTCCATGGGCCACGGCACGGTGGCCGACGAGATCAAGGGCCGCGCACCCCAGTCCTCGGGCGAGCGCGCCGGCTCGATCCTGGCCATCGAGGAGGAGGGCGTGCGCTTCCGCTCCTACCTCGACGGCTCCGAGCGCTTCATGGGGCCGGAGACGTCGATGGCGGTCCAGGCGGCGCTGGGCTCGGACATCGCGCTCGTGTTCGACGAGTGCACCCCGTTCCACGGCGGCCGCGACTACACCGCGCGCTCCACCGAGCGCACGCACCGCTGGCTGGACCGCTGCCTGGCCTGGCACGCCGAGCACGGCCCGGCGGACCAGGTGGTCTACGGGATCGTGCAGGGCGGGGTGGAGGAGGACCTGCGGCGCGCGTCCGCCCAGGAGGTGGCCGCGCGGGGGACGGGCGGCATCGCCGTCGGCGGCACCCTCGGCGAGAGCAAGGACCAGATGTTCGAGGTGGTCGGCTGGGCGATGGACGAGCTGCCGCCCGAGCGCCCCGTCCACCTGCTGGGCATCGGCGAGATCGACGACCTCGTCCGCGGCGTCGAGCTGGGCATCGACACGTTCGACTGCGCGATGCCCACCCGGATCGGCCGCCACGGCATGGCGCTCGTGCCCGACCCCGAGCACCGCTGGCGGGTCGACCTGGCCAAGGCCCGCTGGAAGGACTCCGCCGAGCCGGTGCTCGACGGCTGCCCCTGCCCGGCCTGCGCGACCGGCTACTCGCGCGCCTACCTGCACTACCTGCTCAAGGCCCGCGAGCACACCGCGCTGCGGCTGCTGACCATCCACAACCTGGCGTTCATGGCCCGGCTGATGGAGGGCCTTCGCGCCGCGATCGACGCGGGCCGGCTGGCCGAGGCGGCGGCCGCGGTCCGCGCCGGCGCCGCCCCGTGGGAGCTCTAAGGAACGAGCACGATCTTGCCGAGCGTGTGTCGGCGCTCCAGCTCCGTATAGGCGTCGCGGACCTGCGCGAGCGGATACGTGCGGGCGATCGGGAGCTCGAGCCGGCCGGCGGCGATCAGCGCCGCGAGCTCGGCCAGCACCGGCGCGCTCGCGCCGACGGCGTTGCCGTCGCTCTTGACTTCGGGGTGGGCGGCGCGGTCCGGGGGGATGATCGTGTTGATCCGGCCGGGGGCGACGCCGAGCTCGAGCGCCAGCTCGATGTAGCCGCCATACGTGTCGATGAACGCGTCCAGCCGCCCGCGGCCGGCCGCGCGGATGCGCTCGCCGAGGCCGTCGCCGTAGACGACCGGGATCGCGCCGTGGTCGCGCAGCCACGCGTGGTGGGACTCGCTCGCCAGGGCGACGACCGTCGCGCCGGCGTCCCGGGCCAGCTGGACCGCGAGCGTCCCGACGCCGCCGGCCGCGCCGGAGATCGCGACGACGTCGCCCTCGCGCGGCGACACCGCGCGCACGGCGGCCCAGGCCGTGGCGCCGACGACGTGCAGCGCCCCCGCCACCTCCCACGGCACCTCCGGCGGCTTGGGTGTGACGTTCGCCGCCTCGACGATCGCGTACTCCGCCTGGCTCGCGCGGTCGTCCGTGAAGCCGATCAGCTCGTCGCCGGCGGCGACGCCGTCCACGCCGGGCCCGACCGCCTCGACCACGCCGGCCAGGTCTGAGCCCTGGCCGGAGGGGAACGTCGCCGGCCACAGCGCGTGGAATCGGCCCTCGCGGATGGCGGCCTCACCGGGGTTGATGCCGGCCGCCTTCACGCGCACGAGGACCTGTCCCTCGCCGGGCGCCGGCCGGTCGACGTCGACGACCTTCAGGACGTCGATCCCGCCGTATTCGTCGAATCTCACTGCCTTGGTCATGCGCACACTAGAGCGCACCGCGATGCGAGGTTCCATGCTTGAACCGCCCCGATCCATGTGCGATCGTCTCAGGCATGGACGTGCTCACCGATCTGCTCGGCCGCTCGCGGGCTCGCGGCGCGGCGTTCACGCACACGACGGTGCAGGGCGACTGGGGCGTGGAGTTCTCCGCCGGCCCGCGCGTCTCGCTGCACGCCATCGTCACCGGCGACGCATACCTGTGGGCCGACGATCCCGGCCGGGCGCTGCGGGTCACGGCCGGCGACGTCGTCCTGGTGCGCGAGTCCACCCGCCACCACATGGCGCACGCGCCCGGCGCCGCCTGCGTCCCGTTCCACGAGGTGCCGTGCGCCGAGCGCGGCGACACCGTGTTCTTCTGCGGCGCCTACGACTTCGAGGGCGACCTGATCCGGCCGCTGCTGGACGCCCTGCCCACGACGGTCCGCCTGCGCCCCGCCCCCGGCAGCACCCTGTGCGGGACCATGGAGCTGCTCGGCCGCGAGATGCTCCGCGACGAGCCAGGCCAGCAGGCGCTGCTCGACCGGCTGCTGGACGTCGCGCTCATCCAGCTGCTGCGCGAGCACCTGACCGCGGCGGGACCGGACGCGCCGGCGTGGTTCAAGGCGCTGGCCTGCCCGCACGTCGGCCCGGCGCTGCGCGCGCTGCACGCCGACCCGGCCCGCAGCTGGACGGTGGCCGACCTGGCGGCCGAGGCGCACCTCTCGCGCGCGACGTTCGCCCGGCGCTTCACCGCGCTGCTCGGCGTCGGCCCGCTGACCTACCTCACCGACTGGCGCATGGCGCTGGCCCGCGAGCGCCTGCGCGACAGCGACGACCGCCTGGCCGCCGTGGCCCGCTCGCTCGGCTACGGATCGGAGTTCGCGTTCGCGGCCGCGTTCAAGCGCCACCACGGTGCGGCCCCCGGCCGCTGGCGCACCGCGGCGCGCGCCGCGGCCTAACGGGTGTTGTCGTCGACCAGGTTCTTGAACGACTGGGCGGCGTCGTCGACCTTGCCCGAGACGTTCTGGTCGAGCTTCACGCTCTGCTTGCCGCCCAGGTTCTCGTAGGCCGCGATCGCGCCCGCGATCACGAGGATCGCCACCACCAGCGCGATCCACTTGCCCGCGCCGCCGCGCTGCTTGCGCTGTGGCTGCGCGGCCCGGCGCTGAGCCGGCCGGGGCGGCGGGGTGCGACGGGGCTCCTCGGCGATCGGCTCCAGCCGGCGCCGCGGGGCGGGCACCGCGCCGGTCTGCCGGGTGCCGGTGATCATCCGGGTGGACTCGGTGGCCGGCAGCGCGCGGGTGGTGTCGAGGTCCTCGGTGTGGGCGACGCCGGCCAGGCCGTCGCGCAGGGCGTCCTCCATCTCGGCCGCGTCGGCGTAGCGGTGCGCGGGGTCGCGGGCCAGCGCGTGGCGGACCGCGTCGGCCAGCGGGGCGGGGACGTCGCGGTTGAGCTCGTCCAGCGGCTCGGGGTCGCCCGATTCCTGCAGGCGCGCGAGGTCGGTCAGCGAGGCCGCCTCATACGGCAGCCGGTTCGCCATCAGCTGGTAGGCCACGACGCCCAGCGCGTACAGGTCGGACGCGGGCCCGGCGGGCTCGCCGCGGGCCTGCTCGGGCGACAGGTAGGCCGCCGTCCCCAGCACGGAGCCGACCTTGGTGATGTCGGACTGCTCGGCCGCCTTGGCGATGCCGAAGTCGGCCAGCTTGACCACGCCGTCGGTGTTGCGCAGCAGGTTGCCGGGCTTGACGTCGCGGTGCACGACCCCGTTGCGGTGCGCGTAGTCCAGGCCGCGGCAGGCCTGGGTGAGGATGTCCACCGCGTCGCGCGGGCCGAGCGGCCCGCGGTCGCGCAGGATCTCCGCGCACGACTGGCCGTCGACGTACTCCATGACGATGAACTGGCGCCCGCTGGAGGACTCCGAGCCGAAGTCGAAGACCTGCACGATGTTCGGGTGCACGAGCCGGGCCGCGGCCAGCGCCTCGCGCCGGAAGCGGGAGACGAACGCGGAGTCCTCGGCCAGGTGCTCGGCCAGCAGCTTGACCGCCACGTAGCGCTCCAGCCGCGTGTCGAAGGCCAGCTGCACCGTGGCCATGCCGCCGACGCCCAGCCGGCGCTCGAGCCGATAGCGGTCGGCGAAGAGCTGGTCGGTGGTCATGGCGACGCGGTCGCTCCGCCCGTGCCGGGCGTCTCGGTGGCGGTGGCGGTCGCCGTGGCGGTGGCCGTCGCGGTCGCGGTCGGCGTGGCCGTCTCGGTCGGCGTCGGGGTCTCGGTGGGCGTCTTGGTCGGCGTGGCGGTCTGCGTCGCCGTCTGGGTGGGCGTCTCGGTCGCGGTCGGCGTCGGCGTCGGCGTCTTCGCCGCGCGGCAGTCGTCGGTCAGCCGGCTCTGGATGTGGTCGATCCAGTCCTGCAGGTTGGCCGCGAGCCGCCCGTCGACCTGCGCGGGCAGCTCCTTGATCTCCCGCTCGGCGTTGCGGATCTCGTCGCGCGCCGTGCTGCGGTCGTCCTGGTCGCACGCGGCCTGGATGCGGTCCGCGGTGGCCTTGAGCGCGTCGGCGTTGCTCTGCGGGATCAGCGCCTTGTTCGTCTTCCCGCAGCCCGCCAAGCAGACGAGTACGAGGAGGAGCGGGATCCGTCGCATCGGGTTCCCGAGGCTAGCGATCACTGTCCGTACTGGAGACGCTCGGCCAGGGACTCGGGCAGCCGGGCGGCGCGGATCGCCGCCTGCGCGCCCGCGATGTCGTACTCCGCCCGGCGGTAGACGGCGGTCTTGGCGGCGGTGTCGAGCTCCAGCCAGGCGGCGCGCGGGTCGCCGTCGCGCGGCTGGCCGGTCGAGCCCGGGTTGACGAGCCACTCCCCGGTCGCCAGGTCGAGCTCGGTGCCCTCGCGGCGGGTGGTGCCGGACGCGGGCTCGCCCTCCGGGCGGTGGAAGGACAGCGCCACGTGCGAGTGGCCGATCAGCGAGACGCGGAACTCGGTGGCGTCGAAGCACAGCTCGGCGGTCAGGCCGGACAGCACGTACTCCCAGATCGGGTCGCGCGGCGAGGCGTGGAAGAGCCCGATCCCGGCGGCCGTGCCGCTCGGCTCCAGCCCGAGCAGGAACTCGCGCGTGTCCTCGGCGATCACCTCCTGGGTCCAGCGCGCGGCCAGCGCCGCGCCGCGGGAGAACTCGTCGAGGTCGAGCTTGCCGATCACCGCGAGGTCGTGGTTACCCGCGAGGCAGATCGCGCAACGCTCGCGGGCCAGCGCCACGCAGGCGTCCGGCTCGGCGCCGTAGCCGACCAGGTCGCCCAGGCACCACAGCTCCTCACAGCCGGCCGCCTCGGCGGCGGCGATGACGGCCTCGAAGGCCTGGCGATTGCCGTGGATGTCGGTGCAGATCGCGACCCGCATGGCGTAGCGTCTATTCGGTGCGCTCCAAGCTGCGCCTGCCCGCCGCCCTCGCCGCCACCTGGGCGGTGGCCGAGGCGGCCGTACTGCTCCTGCGGCCCCGGGAGCGCTTCACGTCTGAGCCGGTGGAGCCGCGAGACTACTTCAGCGCGGCCGAGCTGGAGCGGGCGCGGCGCTTCCGCCGCGGCCAGCTCGCGCTCCACGGCGTCCAGTCGGCGCTGGAGACGGCGCTGCTGGTGGCGGTCGCCGCCCGGGCGCCGCGCGCCGGCCGGCGGCCGGAGGCCACCGGCGCGGCCGTGGCCGGCGGCCTGACGGTGGCCACGCTGGCGGCCACGCTGCCGCTGCGGGCGGTCTCCCGGCAGCGGGCCAAGAACGTCGGGCTGGTCACGCAGTCGTGGGGCGGCTGGGCGGTCGACGTGGCCAAGGGGACGGCGATCGGCGCGACGTTCAGCGCGGCCGCGGGGGCCGCGCTGGCGGCGGGCGTGCGGCGCTTCGGGCGCGGCTGGTGGGCGCCGGGCGCGGCGCTGAGCACCGCGGTCGGCGTCGTCTTCAGCACGCTCGGCCCGGTCGTGCTCGACCCGCTGTTCAACCGCTTCACGCCGCTCGCCGAGGGGCCGACCCGCGACGAGATCCTCGACCTGGCGCGCCGCGCCGGCGTGCGGGTGGGCGAGGTCTATGAGGTCGACGCGTCCCGGCGCACCACGGCGGCCAACGCCTACGTCGCCGGGCTGGGCGCCACCAAGCGGGTCGTGCTGTTCGACACGCTGCTGCGCGACTTCACGCCGGCCGAGATCCGGCTGGTGCTGGCGCACGAGCTGGCCCACGTCCGCCATCGCGACGTGGCGCGCGGGCTGGCGTTCCTCGCGCTGGTCGCCCCGGTGGCGGCGTACGCGACGGCCGAGCTGGGCGACCGGCTGACGCCCGCCGGCGCCACGCCGGTGCCGGCGGTCGGGCTGGCGATGGCGGCGCTCGGCCCGCCGATGTCGATCACGGGCTACCAGCTGTCGCGGGCCCTCGAGCGCCGGGCCGACGAGTTCGCGCTGCGGCTGACCGACGAGCCGGACGCGGCGATCGCGCTCGAGCGGCGGCTCACGGTCTCCAACGTCGCCGACCCGGCGCCGCCGCGCTGGCAGCGCGTCCTGCTGAGCACGCACCCGCCGACCGTCGAGCGGATCGGCCAGGCGCTGGCGTTCAGAAGTCGCCGGTCTCCGGCAGCCGCTTGATTCCCTCGCGGGTCCGCCAGCGCGACCAGTTCTCCTCCATCGCGTCGATCAGCTCGCGCATCGCCTGGGGGGCGAGCGACACCCGCGTGACCACCACGCCGGGCACCTCGTCGGCCTCGACCTCGTGGTCCACGCGCGAGAACGTCAGCGTGAACTCGTAATCGCTGTGCGACACCGTGGCGAAGTTGGCGTAAACCCCCGCCATCACCTCCGGGGTGGTGTGGAGGTTGAAGTGGCGCTCCCGCTCCTCGTCTGGAGCCATCCCGCCTAGCATCCCACACCGTGCGCTACTCCGTGGTGGCGGTGGGGAAGGCGCGGGCTCCCTACGCCGACGACCTCGAGCACTACGCGAAGCTGCTGTCGCGCTACGCCCGCGTCGACGTGGTCGAGGTGGCCGACGACGCGGCCCTGCAGCGCCGCATCCCGGAGCGCGCCTACGTCTGCCTGCTCGACTCGCGCGGCCGCGCGTACGGCTCGGAGGCGTTCGCCGGTTGGCTGGAGGAGCGCCGCCAGGCCGGCCGGGACGTCTGCTTCGTCATCGGCGGCGCGTTCGGCACGTCGCTGCCGGGCGCCGACCACACGCTCTCCTTCGGACCCGCGACGCTGCCCCACCTGCTCGCCCGCGTCGTCCTGCTCGAGCAGCTCTATCGCGCCCACAAGATCCTCGCGGGCGAGCCCTACCATCACTGACCGTGACCCCGCTCGACGACCTGCGCGCCACCGTGGAGGCCGCCGCCGCCGACCTGCGCGACGGCGCCGCGCCGCCGCGGGCGCGGGCGAGCTTCGAGCGGCCCAAGCAGGCCGGCTTCGGCGACTACTCGACCAACGCGGCGATGCTGCTGGCGCCGGCGCTGAAGGCGCCGCCGCGGGAGATCGCCGAGCGGCTCGGCCAGCGGGTGCGCGAGCGGCTGGGCGACGCCGTGGAGAAGGTGGAGGTGGCCGGGCCGGGGTTCCTCAACGTCTTCCTGGCCGACCGCTGGTACGTGGACTCCACCGGGGAGATGCTGGCCGCCGGCGAGGCGTGGGGCACGACGACGCCGGACGTGCGCGAGCGGGTCAACGTCGAGTACGTCTCGGCCAACCCGACGGGGCCGCTGACCGCGGCGTCCGGCCGCCACGCCGCGTTCGGCGACGCGCTGGCCCGGCTGCTGGCGCTGGCCGGCCACGAGGTCTCGCGCGAGTACTACTTCAACGACGCCGGCTCGCAGGTCGACCGGCTCGGCGTCTCCGTGCGTGCGCGGGCCCGCCACGAGCCGGTCCCCGAGGACGGCTACCAGGGCGACTACGTGGCCGACCTCGCCGCGCAGATCCCGGACGCGGCCCAGGCCGACCCCGTCGAGCTCGGCCACCGCGCCGCCGGGCTGCTGATGGAGCGCATCCGGGAGACGCTGCAGGCCTATCGCGTCGAGTTCGACACGTGGTTCTCCGAGCGCGAGCTTCATCAATCCCACCCACCCGACCCGTCGGCGATCGCCCGCGGCTACGCGCGGCTGCGCGAGCAGGGGCACCTGTACGAGTCCGAGGGCGCGCTCTGGCTGCGCACCACGACGTTCGGCGACGACAAGGACCGCGTGCTCCAGCGCTCGACCGGCGCGCCGACCTACTTCGCCGCCGACGTCGCCTACCAGGAGGACAAGTTCCGCCGCGGGTTCGACCGGCTGGTCTACGTGCTCGGCGCCGACCACCACGGCTACATCGCCCGCCTGAAGGCGATCACCACCGCGCTCGGCGAGGACCCCGACAAGGTCGACATCCCGATCCTGCAGTTCGTGCACATCGTCGAGGGCGGCGGGCGCAAGGGCATGTCCAAGCGCCGCGGCGACTTCGTGACGCTCGACGAGCTGATCGGGTCGATCGGCGTGGACGCCACCCGCTGGTTCATGATCAGCCGCTCGCACGACTCGACGATCGACCTCGACCTCGAGCTGGCGCGCCGGCAGGACCCGGAGAACCCCGTCTACTACGTCCAGTACGCGCACGCGCGGATCGCCTCGATCCTGCGCCGGGCGGGCGACGACGACGTCAACGCCGCGCTCGGTGCCGAGGTGCCGGCCGCGCTGGACCTGCACCCGTCCGAGCGCGAGCTGATCCGCCGGCTGCTGAGCTTCCCGGGCGAGATGCGCGACGCCGCCGAGCGCCGGGCGCCGCACCGCGTGGCCACCTACGCGCTCGAGCTCGGGCAGGCGTTCGCCGCGTTCTACCGCGACGCGCCGGTCCTGAAAGCCGAGGACGACGCGGTGCGGACGTTCCGGCTGCAGCTGTGCATCGTCTCCCAGCGCACCGTGGCCCGGTCGCTGGCGCTGCTGGGCGTCTCGGCGCCCGACTCCATGTAGCGCCTCGTCGCGCCGGCGAACGGCTGCTGGGTAGGGAAGCGGTCGGCCCCGAGCAGTGGCGGCGGGGCATCGCGTGTCAGGTTTGTCGGCCTAGGCCCGACGAAGACGACACGCGACCGCCCGTTGGCGCGTTCGCGCTCATCGCGACCCCCCGCAGGGACCGTCGCCCTACCCAGCCGCAGTTCGCCGCGCCCGCCTACACCGACTTGAAGAAGTTCAGCCCCAGGCCGTTCAGCGCGTTCTGGGCCTCGATGTTGAGCCGCTGCAGCTCGCCGGTGAACAGCAGCACGCCCATGGCCACGAGCACGCAGCCGGAGATCGCGGTGACGATCAGATAGCGGTCGCGCAGCCAGCGGAAGGCGGTGGTGGCGCGACCGAAGGCGATGGCGGTCAGCAGGAACGGCACGGCCAGGCCCGCGGAGTAGAACGCCAGCAGCACGCCGCCCTTGCCCACGGTGTCCTGGGTGGAGGCGGCGGTGAGGATCGAGCCCAGCGTCGGGCCGACGCACGGGGTCCAGGCCACGGCGAACGCCGCGCCCGCCACCAGCGGGCCGCCGCTGCCGGCGCGGGAGATCAGCGCGTCCGGGCGCCATTCCTTGTTCAGGCGCGGGACGAACGGCGTGAGCAGGAAGAACACGCCGAGGGCGACGATGATCAGGCCGGCCACCTTGTCGAGCGTGCCGCGCGAGTCCTGCAGCGTCGAGCCGAGGCCGGTCGCGGTCATCCCGAGCGCGACGAACACGACCGTGAACGACAGGCAGAAGACGGTCGCCGGGAGCAGGACGCGGCTCAGCTGACGCTCGCCCGAGCGCATCTCGATCACCGAGACGCCGGAGACGGCGGACAGGTAGCCGGGGACGAGCGGCAGCACGCAGGGCGAGATGAACGACACGAAGCCGACCGCGAACGCGGCGATGACCGTGGTGTCGACGCCGCCGCTCACCGGCTCAGCTCCGCGTCCAGCCGGCGCGCGTCCTCGGGGCTGAGCTCCGGCGCCGGCGCCGCCTCCGGGGCGGGGCCGTTGCGCCGCCAGCGCCGCAGCGCGAGGAAGATCGCCGCCCCGCCGAGCAGCACGAGCGCCACCGGGACCATCCACAGCGCCATGCCGAAGCCGTGGCGCTTCGGGTCGGCCAGCACCTCCGGGCCGTACTCGTCCACCAGCGCCGCCTTGATCTGCGCCTTGGTCTTGCCCTGGGCGATCAGCTTGCGGATGACCGCGCGCTCCTGGTCGGCCACCGGCGAGTCGGACACGGCGAGCGAGGTGCCGCACTCCACGCACATCACCTCGTCCTCGACGTCGGGCAGCGAGGCGCGCGCGGCGTGCGCGGCGGGCGCCACGAGCGCGAACGCGAGCACGAAAGCCAGTGCGAGCCGGGCCATCACTGCTCCGCGAGCAGGGGGGTCAGGTTCTCGTCGAGCCACTGCTGGGTGACCGGGAAGCGCCGCAGCGCGGCGACGCGGCCGCGGCGGTCGATCAGGAACGTCTCCGGGTAGCCGGTCACGCCGAACTCGTGCGTGTAGGAGCGGTCGCGGTCGCGCAGGCTGGGGAAGGTGGCGTCGCGGGCGTGCAGGAACTGCAGCGCGTCGGCCGAGGCGTCCTGCGTGTCGATGCCCAGCACCGTCCCGCCGCGCGCGGCGATCCTGTCCTGGGTCTTCTGCAGCAACGGCACCTCCTGGCGGCACGGGGTGCACCACGATGCCCACATGTTCAGCACGACCACCTTGCCCCGGTAGTCGGCGAGCGACGCGTCGCCTGGAGCGCCGAGCTTCGGGAGCGCCATCGCGGGCGCGGCGGGCCGCTGGCCGCGCGCCAGCGCGTCGTCGAGCGTGGTCGACGTGTGACGCGCGGCGATGCCGTAGGCGAGCAGCCCGACGAGCGCCGCCGCGGCGAGCGTGACCGGCCAGAACACGCGCATTCGCACCTGCCAAGCGTATCCGCGTTGGGATAAGCTGCCAGTGAGCGCGGGCGTTGTCCAATGGCCAAGACGTTGGCTTCCCAAGCCAAAGATGGGGGTTCGATTCCCCTCGCCCGCTC
>JAICUS010000366.1 GCA_025935735.1 Solirubrobacteraceae bacterium
AACGGTCCTAAGGTAGCGAAATTCCTTGTCGGGTAAGTTCCGACCTGCACGAATGGCGTAACGACTTGGGCGCTGTCTCAACGAGGGACTCGGTGAAACTGTAGTATCGGTGAAGATGCCGATTACGCGCAGCAAGACGGAAAGACCCCGTGAACCTTTACTGCAGCTTGATATTGGAGTCTGGGACATCTTGTCCAGGATAGGTGGGAGACTTTGAAGCGGGGACGCCAGTCCTCGTGGAGTCACCCTTGGGATACCACCCTTGGTGCTCTGGGCTTCTAACTCCGGTCCGTGATCCGGACGGGGAACAGTGTCAGGTGGGCAGTTTGACTGGGGCGGTCGCCTCCTAAAATGTAACGGAGGCGCGCAAAGGTTCCCTCAGCACGGTCGGAAATCGTGCGTAGAGTGTAAAGGCAGAAGGGAGCTTGACTGCGAGACCAACAAGTCGAGCAGGTACGAAAGTAGGCCTTAGTGATCCGGCGGTAGAGAGTGGAATTGCCGTCGCTCAACGGATAAAAGGTACTCCGGGGATAACAGGCTCATCGCTTCCAAGAGTCCACATCGACGAAGCGGTTTGGCACCTCGATGTCGGCTCGTCGCATCCTGGGGCTGAAGTCGGTCCCAAGGGTTGGGCTGTTCGCCCATTAAAGCGGTACGCGAGCTGGGTTCAGAACGTCGTGAGACAGTTCGGTCCCTATCTGCTGTGCGCGTTGGAGAGTTGAACGGAGTCGACCCTAGTACGAGAGGACCGGGTTGAACAGACCTCTGGTGTATCAGTTGTCCTGCCAAGGGCACTGCTGGTTAGCTACGTCTGGACGGGATAACCGCTGAAAGCATCTAAGCGGGAAGCCCACCGCGAGATGAGCTCTCCCATCCCCTCGAGGGAGTAAGGATCCTGGAAGACGACCAGGTTGATAGGCGGGATGTGCAAGCGCAGTAATGCGTTCAGCAGACCCGTACTAATCATCCGAGGACTTGATTTTGAGAACACCCTAACCCGCTATGGAGTTTTGAGGGTCGCGCGCGACCCTGACAAGTTTCCGGTGGCCATAGCGAGGGGGAAACACCTCTTCCCATTCCGAACAGAGAAGTTAAGCCCCTCAGCGCCGATGGTACTTGGCTTGAGAAGGCCTGGGAGAGTAGGTCGCCGCCGGGATAAATACGAAAAGCCGTCCCTCCGGGGCGGCTTTTCGTATTTCTGGCGGTGGTAGGCGCCCTCTCCCAGCGGGGACAGTGCTCCGTACACTGCCGCCCCGCCGGCCCTCGCCAACCACGCTCTGGTGTACGGAGGGCTGTCCCCCCCGAGCCGCCCCTCCGGAGAGACCATCGAGCCTCGAGGCGACACCCCTCCCGAACAGCAGCGGCAAGCACCGGCCTCCCGCCCTAGCCGGCCCTACGCCCCGTCGTCGTCCCCGTCCCGATCCTCGCGCTCATCGTCGAAGAGCCCGCGCGGCGGCCAGTCGTCCTGCGCGTCGCAGCGGCTCGTGCAGTGCAGGCTGGCGACGTTCTGCAGCGGCACCAGGATGTGCCCGTTCAGCTCGACGTGGGCGACGTCCTCGATCAGGCAGTAGGCCGTGAGGATCCCGTCCTGATACTCGCCCCCGAAGAGGGCGATCTCGACGGCCTCGCCCTTGTACCTGGACGTGTAGTCCTCCATCGGGCGGAACTCTAGTCCAGGTGCCCCGTCTCGTTGAACGTGACGAGCGACAGGCGCCCGTGCCGGCGCTCGAAGGCCGTGATGCTGCAGTTGGCGACCGGGCCGATGCGCCAGCGCTCGTTGGCGTGCTCGGCGCCCATGCCGACGACCTCCAGGGTGATGGCGCGGATGTTTCCGCCATGGCAGACCACCGCCGCCGTGCCCCCCTCGGCCTCGGCCAGGACACGCTCGAAGGCCCGCACGGACCGCCGGTGGACGTCGAGGTACGTCTCGCCGTCCGGGTAGCCGGTGACGGCGCCCTCGAGCCACGTGCGGAACCAGGCCGGGTCGCGGGCCTCCACCTCGGCACGGGAGCAGCCGGTGAGGCCGCCGACGTCGACCTCGCGCAGATCCGGGTCGATCCGCGCCTCGAGGCCGGTGGCCGCTTCCACGGCCGCCGCCGTCTCGCGCGCCCGGGCGAGGTCGCTCGAGGAGAGCAGGTCGATCCCGGTCCGGGCCAGATGCGCCGCCAGCAGCGCCGCCTGCGCGCGGCCCGCGTCGTCGAGCGACCGGTCGGAGTGCCCCTGCCAGCGGCCCTCGGCGTTCCAGTCGGTCTCGCCATGGCGGACGAGCAGGATCCTGGTCATGGGCGGAGATCATAAGATCCGGCGTCATGGATCTCGACGTGAAGGGGCTCCGCGTGCTCGTCACGGGCGGGAGCGACGGCATCGGGCTCGAGACGGCCCGGCTGCTGGCCCTCGAGGGGGCGAGCGTGGCCATCGCCGCCCGCTCGCCGGCCGACGCGGCTGACGCGATCGGCGCGACGGCCGTCCCCGTCGACCTGTCCGACCCGGACGCGGGCGAGCGGGCCGTGAGGGCCGCCGTCGAGGCCCTGGGTGGACTGGACGCGCTGGTGAACAACGTCGGGGTGGCCCGGATCGCGGCTTTCGAGGAGCTGACCGAAGACGACTGGGCCCAGGCCTGGAACCTGAACGTCATGAGCTACGTGCGCTGCATAACGGCCGCCCTGCCGGCCCTGCGCGAGTCCCGCGCGCCCGCGATCGTGAACGTCTCCTCGACGGCTGGCAAGCGCCCGAGCACGGGGATGCCGCACTACACCGTCACGAAGGCGGCCGTACTCTCGCTCTCACGCCTGGTCGCTGACCTCTACGCGTCGGCGGGCATCCGGTGCAACGCGGTCTGCCCGGGCCCGACGCTGACGACGGCGTGGCTCGGCCCCGGCGGGCTCGCCGACCAGACGGCGGCCGGCTCCGACCGCAGCCGCGACGACGTCCTGAGCGCGGTCGGCGCGGGCCGGCCGCTGGGGCGGATGGCGACGAGCGACGAGATCGCCCACGTCGTCGCTTTCCTGTGCTCCCCGCGCGCGTCCTACGTGACGGGCGCCGCCTGGAGCGTCGACGGCGGCACCGTGCCGGTCATCATCTAGCGGCCTCCAGCGCCCGCACGGCCCGCTCCGTGGCGTTCACGCCGTCGTCCGCAGCCCGGATCGCGACCGCCGTCGTCCGTATCCCGGCGTGGTGCGCCCGGTCGGCCTCCGACGCGTAGGTGAACCGCCACCGCGCCGCCCGCTCGGCGATCAGCCCGTCGTCGGGCTCGATGCCGGTCGCCGCGAACACGCGGCAGTCGTAGGTGCGGCACGTCCGCGGCCGGTCCTCGTAGATCGAGCAGCGGCCGTCGACGAGCATCGGGCAGTGGCCGCGGGCGTCGTGGGGGAGGACGACGTGGCCCTCCGGCATGAGCGGGGCGGGGAAGAGGAGCTTGCGCGGGATCCGCGCGAGCGTCGCCGTTTCGTCGGGGCCAATGTGGACGAACTGGGCGGCGGTGCAGCAGGCCGTGCACCCGTCGCAGGGCACGTCGACGTCGCGCTCGCCGCGGATGGCGGCCTGCATGCCCGCCAGCCACGCTCCGAAATCGCCCGCCGCCAGATCGGCTTCCGCGGCCATTCCGAAACCGTAGCCGTGGAGGCGCATCGGTACACTCGGATACCGATGGCACACCCCTCCGGCCCTGTCGCGGACGCCTTCGGCGCCCGCATCCGCGAGCTCGAGCGCATGTCGCTCTCGGAGCTCGCCGTGGGCTCCTACGACACCGCCGGCCGGGCCCGGCCCGAGCCGGACGAGTGCTCCCTGCGCACGTCCTTCCAGCAGGACCGCGACCGCATCGTCCACTCGAAGTCCTTCCGCCGCCTGAAGGGCAAGACCCAGGTCTTCATCGCGCCGCAGGGCGACCACTTCCGCACGCGGATGACGCACACGCTCGAGGTGGCCGGGATCTCCCGCGGCGTCGCCCGGGCCCTGCGCCTGAACGAGGATCTGACCGAGGCGATCGCCCTCGGCCACGACCTCGGCCACCCGCCGTTCGGCCATACGGGCGAGGAGGCCCTCGACCGGTGCCTGAAGCGGCTCGGCTCGGGCTTCCGCCACAACGAGCACTCCCTGCGGATGGTCGACGTGCTCGAGCGCGGCGGGGCCGGCCTGAACCTGACCGCCGAGGTGCGCGACGGGATCCTGAACCACACCGGCACGGGCATCCCCGCCACCCTGGAGGGCCGCATCGTGCGCCTCGTCGACCGGTTCGGCTACGTGAACCACGACATCGACGACGCCGGCCGCGCGGAGATCCTCGACCCGGCCGACCTGCCGGACGAGCCCGTCGCCCTGCTCGGGCGCACGTCGTCGCAGCGGATCGACGCGCTCGTCCACGACCTGGTCGAGACGTCGGCGCGGGCCGGCGACATCCGCCAGTCTCCGCCCTACGAGGAGGCGCTCCTGGCCCTGCGCGCGTTCATGTTCGAACGCGTCTACCTCGGGCCCGTGGCCCGGGCCGACAGCGCCCGCGCCGCGGCGATGGTCGAGGAGCTGTTCGCCCACCACCTGGCCGGCGGCGACGCCCAGTCGGCGACCGACTGGGTGGCCGGCATGACCGACGGCTACGCCCTGCGGGCGCACGCCGAGCTCGGGGCGGCGGAGCGCTCGCCGGCGTGAGCCGCATCAGCGAGCAGTCGCTCGAGAGCGTCAAGGCTGCGGTGGACATGGTGGATCTGGTCGGGGGCCGCACGACCCTGCGCAAGGTCGGGTCGCGCTACACCGGCCGCTGCCCGTTCCACGACGAGCGCACGCCCTCGTTCTCGGTCGACCCCGTCGACAAGCAGTACTACTGCTTCGGCTGCCGGCGCGGGGGCGACGCGATCCGGTTCGTCCAGGACACCGAGAACCTCGACTTCGTCGGCGCCGTGGAGTGGCTGGGCGAGCGCTACGGCGTGGAGGTCGCCTACGACGAGTCCTCGCCCCAGGCCGAGAAGCGCCGCAACGAGCAGCGCCGGCTCCTGGCCCTGCTGGAGGACGCCGCCGGGTTCTACACCCGCTACCTGTGGGAGTCGGGCGAGGCGGAGGCCGCCCGCGCCTACCTGGCCGAGCGCGGGCTGACCGAGGAGACCGCCCGGTCGTTCCGGCTCGGCTTCGCGCCGACGGCGTGGGACCGTGTGTGCGCCGCCGCCCGGGCGAAGGGCTTCACCCCTGCCGAGCTCGAACGGGCAGGACTCTCGAGCCGAGGCCGGCGCGGGCCGCTCGACCGCTTCCGCGGCCGGCTCATGTTCCCGCTGGCGGACGCGCGCGGGCGGGTGCGCGGCTTCGGCGCCCGCCAGATGCCCGGGGGCGACCCGCCCAAGTACCTGAACTCGCCCGAGGGCGTGATGTTCCACAAGTCCGAGACGGTCTACGGGCTCGACCACGCCCGCGCGACGATCACGACGCAGAGCCGCGCGATCGTCGTCGAGGGCTACACCGACGTGCTCGCCCTGCACCAGGCCGGCATGCCCGAGTCGGTCGCCTCGATGGGCACCGCCCTGACCGAGCAGCAGGTGCGCGAGCTGGCGCGCGTCTGCGGCAGCGGGACGCTCTACCTGGCCTTCGACGCCGACGCCGCGGGTGAGGAGGCGGCGCTGCGCGGCATGCAGATGGCGCAGTCGACCGGCATGGAGGTGCGGGTCGTGGCCCTCCCGGACGGCCGCGACCCGGCCGACGTGGCCGTGTCCGAGCCCGACGCCTTCCGGGCGGCGCTCGAGCGCTCGTCGGGCGTGCTGGGGTTCCGCATCGGGCGCGTGCTCGCCGCCGGCGGGTCGCGTGAGCGCATCTACGAGGAGGCGGCACGGATCCTTCACTCCGTGCCGGACTCCCTCGAACGGGCGGAACAGGTGCAGCGTGTCTCGAGTCGGCTGAGGCTCGACAGCGACCTCCAGGCGCGCCTCGTGCCTCGGGCGGCCGGAAAAGGTCGGATGCAGTCGGCATCCAAGCGGCTCCGTCAGACGCCCCGGGAGCGGGATGAGCGCTTGTTCCTGGCCATGTGCCTGGCCCTGCCCGACCGCGGTCGGATTTTACTCGGCGACCTGGAACACGTACACTTCTCTGATGCGTCG
The DNA here is from genome assembly GCA_025935735.1 of Solirubrobacteraceae bacterium. Next base: position 6,072 of record JAICUS010000366.1, read on the forward strand.
CACTGGGAGGCCGCGGCGCACATCCGTCGCATGCTGGCGGGTGAGGACATTTCGGAGGCATCCGCACGGTGGGCACCGCTGATTGGAGAGCTGAACGCACTCGCTGCCCGTGAGGCTGCCTCCGAGTGGGCATTGGAGGAGCTGTATTGGAAGCTGCATCTGTACCGAGCCGAAGACGGGCTAAAGGCGATGCGCGAAAACGCCGACTTGAATTTGAGTCGGCAACGGGAGCTGCAGGGATTGGAGGAGCT
>JAICUS010000546.1 GCA_025935735.1 Solirubrobacteraceae bacterium
AATCGCCAGCGGCCACGCCCAGCCGTGCTCGGTCAACGTGACGCCGAGGATCGCGGCGCCGGTGCCGGCGGTGAAGCCGGCCGAAAGGTCGATCTCGCCCAGCAGCAGGACGAAGACCAGGCCCATCGCCAGCACCATGATCGCCGCGCCCTGGTTGAGCAGGTTGGCGAAGTTCTGCTCGGTCAGGAACGAGTCCGGCTGCAGGACGCCGAACACGATCGCCAGGATCAGGCAGCCGATGACCGCCGGCAGGGCGCCGAGGTCACCGCCCTTGATGCGGTCCCAGTAGGCGGCGCTCGCCTCGCCCAGCCCGGTCTGCCCCGCCTTCGCCTCGACCTCGAACTGGGGCCGCGTCTCCGTGTGGGCGCTCATGCCGCCGCCGCCAGCGTCGCCGACTCGCCGGCGGTGATCAGCTCGACCACCTGGGTGTTGGTGACGTCCTTGGCCGCGACCTGCGCGACCATCCGGCCGAGGTACAGGCAGGCGATGTCGTCGGCGACACGGAAGACGTCGTTCATGTTGTGCGTGATCAGCACGACCCCGAGGCCGCGGTCGGCGAGTCGCCGCACGAGCTGCAGCACCTGCTCGGTCTGGGCGACGCCCAGCGCGGCCGTCGGCTCGTCGAGGATCACGAGCCGGGCCTTCTGCAGCACCGAGCGGGCGATCGCCACCGTCTGGCGCTGCCCGCCCGAGAGCGAGGAGACCTTCTGGCGCACCGACTTGATCGTCCGCACGGACAGCGACCCGAGCGTCTCGGACGCGTGCCGCTCCATCTGCGGGCCGTGGAGCATCCGGTGGTGCAGCTCCTCGCGGCCCAGGAACATGTTCTGGACGATGTCCAGGTTCTCGCACAGGGCGAGGTCCTGGTAGACGACCTCGATGCCCAGCACCGAGGCGTCGTGCGGCGACGTCAGCGTGACCGGCTGACCGTCGAAGAGGACCTCGCCCGAGTCGTACGACTGGACGCCCGCGAGCCCCTTGATCAGTGTCGACTTGCCGGCGCCGTTGTCGCCGACCAGTGCGCTCACCCGCCCGGGGTGGACCTCGAGGTCCACCCCTTTGAGCACCTCGACCGGGCCGAAGCTCTTGCGGATGTCACGCAGCTCGATGAGAGCTGTCATGCCGGAGTCCTACTGGATGTTGTACTTCGCGCACAAGGACTTGACGTTGCCCGTGCACACGTCGGACGCCTTCGCGTTGCCGTCGGTGAACACCTGCTCCATGTTGTCCTTGGTCACGACCTTGGGCGTCTCGGCGATGAACGGGGTCCCGTCGGGCGCCTTCTTGCTGATCTCCGGCTTCTGACCGGCGAGCAGCTGCTTGCCGAGCTTGACGGTGGCCGCGGCCTCCAGCTGGTACGGCTTGTAGACCGTGCCGTACTGCTTGCCGAGCAGGACGTTCTGCAGGCCGGGCGGCGTCGCGTCCTGGCCGCTGACCGGGACCTTCTTGCCGTTCTTGTCGAGCACCGTGATCGCCGAGCCGGCGTTGGTGTCGTTGGCCGCCCAGACGGCGTCGACGTTGCCCTTGAGCGCGGTGTAGGCCTGCTCGAAGTACGTCTGCGCCTTCTGCTGGTCCCACGTGCCGGGCGTCTTGAACGCCGGCTTGATGCCCGCGGCGGTCATCACGTCGTTCGCGCCCTTGTAGAACTGGGCCGCGTTGCCGTCCGTCGGATCGCCGCCGCTGTAGACGACCTTGGCCGTCTTCGGATCCTTGCCCGCGGCCTTGAGGCCGTCGACGATCATCTGACCCTCGAGCTGGCCGACGCGCTCGTTGTCGAACGAGACGTAGTAGTCCGAGCCCTTGATCGGCCGGTCATAGGCGATGACCGGGATGCCCTGGTTGTGCGCCTGCTGGGTGACCTGGATGCCCGCGCCGTTGAGGTCGGTGAGCACCATCAGGTTGCAGCCGCCCGTCAGCTCCTGCTGAGCGATCGTGGCGTACTTGCTCGTGTCGTTCTCGGCGTTCTGGATCTTGATCTTGAAGCCGGCGTCCGTGAACTGCTTGGTCAGCGTCGGCTGATCATTGTGCACCCAGCGGCTCGAGCTGTCGGCGTCCGGCATGATCGCGCACACCGTCTTGGGCTTGGCGCTGGCGGACTTGTTGCCGCCGCCGCTGTTGCTGGCCGAGCCACTGTTGTTGTCGTTGCTGCTGCCGCAGCCCGCGACGGCGAGGGCGCCTGCGGCCGCGAGCACGGCCATCCCCGTGATCCTGCTCATATAGGACTTCTCCTCCTCCTCCGACTTACAGTCGCCACACTCTCGAAATACGTCGAAAGTGTTTCGATTGGACCGTATCCGGGCGGCCGACTTCTGTCAAGGCTGGGCCGCAAAAAGGAGCGAAACCTTTTCGCGGATGATAACGTCGGCGGGCATGAGTGCTCCAGGGGCTCGGGCGCCGAAGCGCGCCACGCTGCGCGTCGTCGCGCGCGCGGCGGGCGTATCCACGGCCACCGCCTCCAAGGTGCTCAACCACCGTCCCGACGTGGCCGAGGCGACCCGCCGGCGGGTCGAGGCGGCCCTGCGCGAGCACGGCTATCACCCCACCACCGGACCCCGCGGTGCGGGCCCCGACCACGTGGTCGGCGTCGTGTTCGACACGCTGGAGAACACGTACTCGACGCAGGTCCTGCGCGGGGTGCTCGCCGCCGCCCGGGAGATGGACGTGGGCATCGCCGTCGAGGAGCTCTGCCCGGTCGACGGCGCCCGCGACGAGGACCCGGGCGCGCGGCTGACCACCGCGTGGATCCGCTCGGCCGCGCGCCGGCGCTACGGCGTGCTCACGGTCACCACCGCGCTGCGTCCGCGGCAGGTGCAGACGTTCGCGGAGAGCGGCCTGCCGCTGGTGGCCGTCGATCCCCCGAGCGCCGACGACTCCGTGATCAGCGTGGCGTCGACGAACTTCACCGGCGGCGTGCAGGCGGCGAGCCACCTGGTGGAGCTCGGGCACCGCCGCATCGCCCTGGCCGGCGGCCCGGACGGCTCGGTCACGGCGCGCGAGCGCGACCACGGGTACCGCAGCGCGCTGGAGACCGCGGGGCTCGAGCCCGACGAGTCGCTGATGCTGCAGGGCGACTACACCTACACGGCCGGCGTGGCCATGGGGCTCGCGCTGCTCGGGCGCGAGGAGCCGCCGACGGCGATCTTCGCCGCCTCCGACCTCACCGCGCTCGGCGTCCTCGAGGCCGCGCGCCAGGTCGGCCTGCGGGTCCCGCACGACCTCTCCGTGGTGGGCTTCGACGACACGCCGGTGGTGCTGTGGAGCGCCCCGCCGCTGACCACGGTCGCGCAGAACATGACCGGGCTGGGCCGGGTCGCGCTGCGCACGCTGGTCCAGCTCGCCGCGGGGGAGCTGCCGGTGTCGCACCGGATCGAGCTGGCGACGAGCCTCGTGCCGCGGCAGTCCACCGCGCCGCCGGCGCGATGAAGTTCAACGACGGCTACTGGCTGCTCCGCGAGGGGGTCGCGGCGCGCTACGCCACCGAGGCGCTGGACGTCCGCACCGAGGCGGGCCGCTGCTCGATCGCCGTGCTCACCAAGCCCGTCGAGCACCGCGGCTCGCACCTGAACACGCCGGCGATCACCGTCGAGCTGTCCGCGCCGGCGCCCGGCGTCATCGCCGTCCGGGCGAGCCACTTCGCCGGCGTCGAGGAGGATGTCCCCGCGTTCGCGCTGGAGCCGTCGCCGGTCGACGCCCGGGTCGCGCGCGACGACGGCGTGGTGCGGCTCGAGTCCGGCCGCCTGGTGGCCGAGGCGTCGGTCGCCGGCCCGTGGGAGCTGCGCTTCGCCGGCGACGGCGCGCCGCTGACGGGGTCGGGAACCCGGTCGCTGGCGTCGATGACGGACGCCGCCGCGGGCGAGTTCATGGTGGAGCGCCTGCGCCTGCCGGTGGGCGCGAACGTCTACGGGCTCGGCGAGCGCTTCTCGCCGTTCGTCAAGAACGGCCAGGTCGTGGACACCTGGAACCAGGACGGCGGGACGGCGAGCGAGCAGGCCTACAAGTCGCTGCCGTTCTTCCTCACCGACGCCGGCTATGGCGTGTTCGTGAACTCGCCCGCGCGGGTG
>JAICUS010000650.1 GCA_025935735.1 Solirubrobacteraceae bacterium
GTGGTGCGGCTCGAGTCCGGCCGCCTGGTGGCCGAGGCGTCGGTCGCCGGCCCGTGGGAGCTGCGCTTCGCCGGCGACGGCGCGCCCCTGACGGGGTCGGGAACGCGGTCGCTGGCGTCGATGACGGACGCCGCCGAGGGCGAGTTCATGGTGGAGCGCCTGCGCCTGCCGGTGGGGGCGAACGTCTACGGGCTCGGCGAGCGCTTCACGCCGTTCGTCAAGAACGGCCAGGTCGTGGACACCTGGAACCAGGACGGGGGCACGGCGAGCGAGCAGGCCTACAAGTCGCTGCCGTTCTTCCTCACCGACGCCGGCTATGGCGTGTTCGTGAACTCGCCCGCGCGGGTGTCGTTCGAGGTCGCGTCGGAGGTCGTCTCCGCCGTGCAGTTCTCCGTGCCCGGCGAGCGGCTGGAGTACCTGGTGATCTACGGCCCCACGCCGGCGGAGATCCTGCGCTCCTACACGGCGCTGACGGGCCGCCCGGCGCTGCCGCCGCGCTGGTCGTTCGGGCTGTGGCTGTCGACGTCGTTTCTGACCGACTACGACGAGCCGACCGTGATGGGGCTGGCCGACGGCATGGCCGAGCGCGACATCCCGCTGAGCGTCCTGCACTTCGACTGCTACTGGATGAAGCCGCTCCAGTGGTGCGACTTCGAGTGGGATCGCGACGCGTTCCCGGAGCCCGAGGCGATGCTGGAGCGCCTGGGCGAGCGCGGACTGCGGCGCAGCGTGTGGATCAATCCGTACATCGGGCAGCGCTCGCCGCTGTTCGCAGAGGCGGCGCGGAACGGCTATCTCGTCCGGCGGCCCGACGGCAGCGTGTGGCAGTGGGATATGTGGGTGGCCGGGATGGGCCTCGTCGACTTCACGCACCCCGCGGCCCGCGAGTGGTTCGCGGGCAAGGTGCGGGGGCTGCTCGAGTCGGGGGTCGACGCCGTCAAGACGGACTTCGGCGAGCGCATCCCGACCGACGTCGTGTGGGCCGACGGGTCCGACCCCGGGCGGATGCACAACTACTACAGCCACCTCTACAACCGCACGGTCTTCGCGGCCGTCGAGGCACACCGCGGCGCCGGGGAGGCCGTGCTGTTCGCCCGCTCGGCCACCGTGGGCGGCCAGCGGTTCCCGGTCCACTGGGGCGGCGACTGCGAGTCGACGTACGCGTCGATGGCCGAGTCGCTGCGCGGCGGGCTGTCGCTCGGGCTCGGCGGCTTCGGCTTCTGGAGCCACGACATCGGGGGCTTCGAGGGCACGCCGCCGGCCGGGCTGTTCAAGCGCTGGGTGGCGTTCGGCCTTTTGTCCTCGCACTCGCGGCTGCACGGCTCGAGCTCGCACCGCGTGCCCTGGGCGTTCGGCGACGAGGCCGTGGAGGTCACGCGCGCGTTCGCCCGGCTGAAGAACTCGCTGATGCCCTACCTGTGGGCGGCGGCGGCGCAGGCGCACCGCGAGGGGATCCCGGTGATGCGGGCGATGCTGCTCGAGTTCCCGCAGGACCGCACGTGCGCGTTCCTGGACCGCCAGTACATGCTCGGGCCGGACCTGCTCGTCGCGCCGGTGTTCTCGGACGACGGCGACGTCGAGGTCTACGTCCCGGCCGGCGAGTGGACGAGCTGGTGGGACGGCAGCGCGATCCACGGGCCGGGCTGGGTGCGGCAGCGGCACGGCTTCGGCTCGCTGCCGCTGCTCGTGCGGCCGGGTGCGGTGCTGGCGATCGGGTCGCGCGAGGACCGCCCCGACTACGACGACGCGCTCTCCCCCACCTTCGCTGTGTTCGGCCTGGGCGACGGCGAGGCGCGGACCGCGCGGCTGTTCGATGCCGCGGGCGCGCCGCGGGCCGAGGTCTCGGTGACGCGCGACGGCGACCGGCTGACCGCCCGCGGCGACCTGCCCGGGGAGTGGACGCTGCGGTGGGGGCGCGGTCCGTCCGTGACCGGCACGGGGCGCGCGCTGGAGCTGCGCATCCCGTGAGCCGCCTCGCCGTCGGGCTCAATCCCTACGGGCTCGCGTACACGCTCGGGCTGCAGGGCGACGACGGCGGCACGGGCCTCGACGGCTTCCTGGAGATCGCCGACGAGATCGGCGCGCGGGTCGTCGAGCTGCACGCGCCGTGGCTGGACGGGCTCGACCTGGCGGCGGTGGCCCGCCGCCTCGACGGCCGGATCCCCATCGTCAGCTGCGGGCGCGACCCGAGGGGCGACGGCGCCGCGCTGGAGTGCGCGGTGGCGCTGGGCGCCCCCGTCGTGCGGATGGCGCTCACCGGCGTGCTCCAGGGCGACCGCCACGCGGTCGACTGGCCGCAGCTGGTCGACGGCGTCCGCGCGCGGCTGGCCCGCATCGCCCCGCGGGCCGCCGCGGCCGGCGTGAGCGTCGCCATCGAGAACCACCAGGACTTCACCAGCGCCGACCTGATGGAGCTCTGCCTCGCGGCCGGCGACGCCGTCGGGATAACGCTCGACACCGGCAACTCGTTCCCGGTGGGCGAGGCGCCGCTGGACTTCGCCCGCACCGTCGCCCCGCGGGTGCGGCACGTGCACCTGAAGGACTACCGGGTGCAGTTCACCGACGAGGGCTACCGGCTCGTGCGGTGCGCGATCGGCGACGGCGCCGTGCCGTTCTCCGAGCTCGTGGAGATCCTCGGGCGCGACCTGACGGCGTCGCTGGAGCCGGGCGCGCTCGCGGCGCGCCACATCCGGCTGTTCACGCCCGAGTGGTGGCGCGGCTACCCGCCGGTGGACGCCCGCCGGCTGGCCGCGGCGCTCCGGGCCGCGCAGGTCAACCGGCTCGAGGCCGGCGAGGACCATCGGACGCCGTGGGAACGCGGCGTCACCGGCGACGAGCTGGTGCGCTACGAGCGGGACATGATGCGGAAAAGCGCCGCGAACGTGCGGGCGCTCGGATTGATGGAGTGAGATGTCAGAGAGAGTGTTGGAGGGGCGGATCGCGTTCGTCACCGGCTCGGGGCGCGGCCTCGGGCGGGCGATGGCGGAGAAGCTGGCGGCGCTCGGCGCCGACGTGGCCGTCCACGACCGCGACGCCGGAGAGCCGGCCAAGTACGGCGAGGCCGGCGGCATCGAGGAGGTCGCGCGCGCGGTCGGCCGTCACGGCGTCCGGGTGTGCACCGTGCTGGGCAACATCGGCGACCCCGACGCCGTCGCCAAGATGGCGCACAAGATTGCGAAC
>JAICUS010000058.1 GCA_025935735.1 Solirubrobacteraceae bacterium
GGATCGGGCAAGCCGGTCGCCTGGCGCCAGTGCCATCTGATCACCATCGCGAACGGCCGGGCCACGGCTCACCGCGCGATCCGCGACGACCTCGGCCTGATGCGGCAGATGGGCGCGGCGTAGCGGCCCGATCCTCGGCTTCGTCTGGCCCTGCGGCTAGCGTCCGGCGGCGTGCCGACCTTCCTGCGCCGCGAGCCGTCAGCGACGCTGCTCGCCGCCCAGCTCGCGGGCGTCCTCCTCTATCCGTTCATGGGCGAGAACGATGCCGGGCGGGCGCTGTTCGGGCTGTTCGGCGTGGTCATCCTCGGGCTCGTCGTCCGGGCCGTCCGGGCGACGGCCGCGCTCACGTGGCTCGCCGTCGTGGTCGGCGCGCCCACCACCGTGCTCCTGCTCGTCCAGGCCGTGACGGGCAGCACGGACCTGCAGCCCTACTCGGCTGCCCTCGAGGCGATCCTGTACTTCTACGCCGCCGGCGCGCTCATTGCCCATCTCGTCGCGGACGCGCACGTGACGCGCGACGACCTGTTCGCGGTGGGAGCGACATTCACGCTCGTGGCGTGGGCCTTCGCCTACACGTTCCTGGTCTGCCAGGCGATCGACCCGGGGAGCTTCACGGCGGCGGTCCAGCCGCACGCTCCGCGCACCTGGATGGAGCTCCTGTTCCTCAGCTTCACGACCTTGACGAGCACCGGACTCAGCGACGTCACCCCGATCGAGCCGTTCGCCCGGTCGCTGGTCATGATCGAGGAGCTCGCGGGGCTCGCATATGTGGCCATGCTCGTCTCCCGGCTCGTCGCCTTGACGGTCATGCGCAGGTAGCGTCACGTCACAGCTGCGGTTAGAGTCGCGCCGTGTTCAGTTGGCGAGCGTTGGCTCTGGCGTGCATGGCGGTCGGTGCACTGCTGGCTGCTCCCTCGCCGGCGCGGGCGGCGCCGATGCCGCCGTCGGCGCGGGCGGCGTCTGTGGCGGGCACGATCTGCGACACGCTGACGAGTGCGGCGCCGCTGTCGAAGAAGGTCACGAAGGTCGTGTCCTTCGGCAACGAGGAGAGCCTGTTCGGGTCGCTGCTCGCGTCCCTCGTCCTGCAGGCCGCGAACTCGGGCTGCAAGTCCGCGCTCAAGTCGGCGGAACGCGTGGTCGGCAACCTCTTCCACGTGGGGAAGTCCCCGCCCAAGACGTCGACCGCGCCCACCTACGTGCGCGCGCTGCCGGACCTCGCCGCGCAGCAGGTCGCTTCGGCGCTGGGGACGAGCACCGCGTACATCGAGAGCGCGATCGGCAGCGTGTGTGCAAGCGTCAGCCGCCGCGGCAACCCCGTCGCCGTGCTCGACGCGGAGTTCCCGGCCGCGCGGCTCGTGCACATGCGCGGCCTGAACGCGTTCGTCTCGCTGACCGCCCGCCGCTGCAACCTGCCGGCATGGGCCATCTCGGCGCTCAACTCCGGCGCGCTCCAACTCGTCCTGTCGCACGTGTCATCAGCCGACGTGGACCCGCCCGTGGCGTACTTCACGGGCTTCCACCACCAGCGACACCAGAATCGCACCACGACGGTCTCCGCATACTTCGCCGGCTCCGACCGCGGCAGCGGCGTCGCGCGCTTCGTCGTCTGGATCGCGCACGACGGCGGCTGGCACCGGCTCACCACGGGCGCCACCGGCACCGGATGGCAGATCGATCTCGACACTGGAGTGAGCTACATCTGGGCGGTGGAAGCGGTCGACCGCGCCGGGAACGCCGGCCCGGTGGCCTATTCCACGGTCGGCACGTCGTAACCGCACCAGGGCGGCCCTACGGGGAGCTTTCGCTGACCCGCGGGTGGACGTGGCTCCACCGCGCAGGCAGGATTGGCCGGTGTTGCGCGCATGCCTCTGCACGCTCGCCCTGCTGACCGCGGCAGCGGCGCCGGCCCGGGCGGCGGTGCCCGTCGGCCTCGCCGACCAGCACGCCTCCGCGCTGGTCGATCCGCAGTTCACCGCGCTCGGGCTGCGCTCCGCCCGCGTGGTCGCGGCGTGGGACGCGGCGCTGCAGCCCTCGCCCGAGCTCGACAGCTGGCTTCAGACCGCGCGGGAACTGGGCCTCGACGCCGTGGTGACCTTCGGGCCCCGCCCCGGCGAGGATTGCCAGCCCGGGCCGTGCGCGCTGCCGAGCGTCGACGCGATGCGCGCGGCCTTTCGCGCCTTCCGGGCGCGCTGGCCCTGGGTGACGGCGTTCGGCGCGTGGAACGAGGACAACCACCCCGCGCAGCCGACCGCGAACGCACCGACGGCCGCCGCGCGACTGTACGAGACGCTCGTGGACGTCTGCCCGCACTGCCGCATCATGGCCGCCGAGCTGCTGGACATCGACAACATGCTCGGCTGGCTGCGGCGCTTCCGGGCCGCGCTGACGAGTGAGCCCGCGCTGTGGGGCCTGCACAACTACGGCGACGTCACGCGCGGGCGCACGGCGTACACCGAGGCGCTGCTCGCGGCGGTGCCGGGCAAGGTGTGGGTGACCGAGACGGGCGGCCTCGTGCGCTCGGACCGGTGGCCGTACGACGAGGAACGGGCCCGGCTCGGCGTGGTCCGCGCCCTGGCCCTGGCGAACGCGCACCCCGACCGCATCGAGCGCCTCTTCATCTACCAGTGGCGCGCCTCGCCGTGGGAGCCGTGGGACGCCGGGCTGCTGCGGCCGGACGGGACGCCGCGGCCGAGCTACGCGGTCCTCGCGAGCTACGTGGGCGCGCCCGTACCCCCGACCCAGGCGCGCCTCGCCGACGGCACGCCCGCGGCGCCGGCACCGCGGCGCGTCCCGAAGCAGGCGGTGGCCAGGCTCGTGCGGCGCCCGCGCGCGAACCGCCACGGCGTCGTGAGCGCCCGCGTCGCCTGCCCCGTCGCGGCCGCGCGGTCGTGCGCCGCGCGGCTGAGCGTGCGCACGCGCCGGTTCCACGGTCGCCGGCGGGGGCTTGGCGCCAGAGCCGAGCACATCCTGCCCGGCACGGCCGCCACCTTGTCCGTGCGGCTGCCGGCCGCCCGCCGCCGGCTGATCCGGCGGGGCCGCATGAGGTCCGTGGTCGCCCGCGTCCAGGCCGGATGGCACCGGGAGTTCGTCGTCCGCTGCCCGCGGTGAGACCGCGACGGCGATGGCCGGCCGGGCGCCGCGCCGGCGGGCGACCGCCCCGCGCGGCGGGAGGGCGCCGCGCGCCCGGGGCGCGGCGGCGCGCTGGGCCGGCGGGCTGCTCGCGGCCGGCGGGCTCGCCGTCGCGGCGCGGCTTCTGTACGGGCGCGGGACGCTCGGCTACGACGCGGCCTGGGCGGTGCTCTGGGGCAAACAGCTCGCGGACGGGCGGCTGCCCGACCTCGATGTGACCGGTGCGCCGACGCCGCACCCGCTGGCGATCGCCGTCGGGGCGGCGATCGCGCCCGCCGGCTCGACGAACGTGGCGATCGCGCTCTCGTGGCTGGCGTTCGGCGCGCTGGGGGTGGCCGCGTTCGCGCTCGGCTCGGCCGTGTACTCGCGCTGGGTCGGCGCGTTGTTCGCCGCGCTGCTGCTCACCCGGCCGCTGCTCGTGCTCGAGGCGGGGCAGGCGGTCACCGACGTGCCGTTCCTCGCGCTGGTGCTGGCGGCGATGGCGGTCGAGGCGCGGCGGCCGCGCACGGGCTGGACGGTGCCCATCCTGCTCGGGCTGGCGGGCCTGCTGCGCCCGGAGGCGTGGCTGTTGGCGATCGCGTGGGCGCTGTGGGCCGCGCGCACCCGGCGCGATCGTCCGGCGCTGGCGGCCGCGGCGCTCGCCGCGCCGGTGCTGTGGGTGGCGTTCGACCTCGCGGCGACGGGCAATCCGCTGCACTCGCTGCACAGCACGCAGGCGCTCGCCGTGCAGCTCGGGCGCCCACGCGAGCTCGACACCGCCCTGCGCTCCACGCCCGGGTACCTGCACTACGCGCTCACGTCGCCCGTCCTGTGGCTGGGGCTCGCGGGCTGTGCGGCCGCGGTCGCGGGCCTCTACACGCGGACGCTGCTGCCGCTGGCCGTCGCCGGGCTCGGCCTGCTCGCGTTCCTGTGTCTGGGCGTGAGCGGGTTGCCGCTGCTCAGCCGCTACCTGCTGCTGCCGGCCGCGCTGCTCGCGCTGTGGTGCGCCGTGCTGGCGCTCGGCTTCACGGTCGTCCCGTCACGCCCCTGGCAGGCGGCGGGCGCCGCGGCGCTGATCGTGCTCGCGGTCAGCGCGCCGGCGCTCGCCGGCCGCCTGCGCGGCACCGTCGGCTTCGTCGGCGCGCGCGCCGCCGTGGAGCGGGACCTCGCGTCGATCCTCGCCGCACCGGACGTCCGGGCGGCGGTCGCCCGCTGCGGCGGCGTCGTGAGCGTGCCCGACGACGCGCCGGCTCCCCTCGCCCGCCGGCTCGTCGCCCGCGTGCGCGTGCGCGGCGCGCGCGGCGTCACGCTGCGCTACGCGAGCGAGCGGGCGCGCAATGTGTACCGGATCGCGCTCGCCGAGCCGGTGGGGCTGCCGCCCGGCCGGCGCCGGCTCGCGGCGAACGCGAGCTGGGTCGCCAGCGTCCCCGCGGGCGGCTGTGCGCCCTAACGGCGGTGCAGGGTGATCCTCAGCGGCCGCACGGTGCCGCGGTTGCCGGCCCTGTCGCGGGTCGGGCCCCGGACGGTCAGGTGCACCTTGCGGGCGAACCTGAACCCGATGCGCGCCCGGCGCGTGAGCCTTACCGTCACGGTGTGCGTGCCGGCCGGCAGCGTGACCGTGCGGCGGGCCACGACGACGTGTCGCCGGGCATGGCGGGCGATCCCGAGGCGCCGGGCCGTGCGCCGGTCGATGAAGACGCGGATGGCCAGCCGGCAGCGCTCGTTCGTCGTGAAGCGCAGGCGCAGCCCGAACCGGCGCACGGACCGGATCGTCTGGTGCCGCTCGGCGCGGACGTGGATGCGACACGGCCGGTGGTCGACCGGCGGCGGCGTCGGCGTGGCCGTCGGCGTGGCCGTCGTCGTCGCCGTCGGCGTCGGGCTGACCGTCGGGAGCGGCGTGCGCGTCGGGGTCGGCGTCGGGCACGGTCCGGTGTACCCGTAGCCATACCCGTAGCCGTAGCCATAGCCGTAGCCGCTTCCGGCGCACGGCGGCGGCACCTGCCCTGAGGCGCCCGGCCCACCCAAGAGGCCGAGCGCCAGCGCCCCGAGCACGAGGAGCGCCAACCCGCTGATCCACTTCCGCGCGCGTGCCATCGGTCCTCTCCGTAAGCCTTCGTGCGCGATCGAGGGCTACCGTACCGATCAGGGCTCCTGTTGGCGAGGTTGGGATCTGACCCCCCCGTCCACGCCACCGGTGACCGTGGCCGTGTGGTAGGACACCCCCATGCCCGAGCGTGTGCGACGGCGCCGTGACGACGAGGAGCGCGCTGCCGAATCCCGCCCAGCCGAGGCGATCGACCCGCGCGTGCAGCGCGCGCTGATGCTCCAGCGGAGCGCCGGGAACCGGGCCGTCGCCCGGCTCGTGTATCAGAAGTCGGACAAGAAGATCCACGCGCCGCAGGCCTACGTGGATCAGCGGATCGCCTGGGACGCGACGAAGCTGGTCTCGGTGGAGCGCGATCCCAAGCCGACCGATCCCAAGCTCGGCGACCTCGCGACCAAGCACCCCCAGCTGTTCAAGGACTGGCTGACCAGCGGGATGAACGCGGGCATGCCGGTCGAGGGGCTGTCCGCGGACTCGACTCTCAACGCCACCGCGACGGCGATGGCGAAGACCCCGCCCGACGCCGCGCCGCTCCAGCAGGCGGCGCAGGCCGACGGCCGCGTGATCAAGCACTGGACCGGGCGCAAGCTCAGCCAGGCGGAGCTGGCCGGCGAGCCGTGGGCGATGCTGCCGCGCGACTTCATCCCGCAGGAGAACGACCTGCCGGCCGCGGGTGTCGACGTCCTGAACACGAAGATCGGCGACCCGAAGTTCCCGAAGGCGACGTTCTGGACGTTCGTGTGCGTACTGATCGCGCTGTACCGCACCGAGGGCGACCAGGGCGTCGAGGCGGTGATCGAGACGCCGGTGAGCGGGCTGGACAACGCGGTCCAGGCGATGCACGACCACTACGCGGGCATGAACGTCCCGCTGCAGTACGACGACTCCTCGACGCGCTTCCGGGTGATGGGCGACTTCGGCTACTCGCTGATGTTCACCGGGCCGATCGACTTCGCCGACCTGCCGACCAAGATGGCCCTGCCCGCGGGCGAGTACATCTTCGACATCAAGGGCCACACGGTCCACACGACCGTGCCGAACGCCATCCCCGCCGGAGCGCGTCTGAACAACCCCAAGCCGTACTTCGTGTTCCACTCGGACAATCGCAACTACAGCGAGCCCGAGATCGACAAGAAGCTGCTCTACATCTGGGCGAAGTGAGCCGCCGCCCGCCAGCCGCATGACCGTCCGGCGCCTCGAGCACATCGGCATCGTCGTCGACGACCTCGCGGCGGCGACCGCGTTCTTCACCGCACTCGGCCTCGAAGTGGAGGGCGAGACGTCCGTCGAGGGCGATTCGGTGGACCGCATCAACGGGCTCGAGGGCGTGCGGGCGGACGTCGTGATCGTGCGGACCCCGGACGGCCACGGCAAGGTCGAGCTGGCCAAGTACCGCTCGCCCCCACACGAGGGCGACGCCACGCCGGCGCCGGCCAACGCCCCGGGCATCCGCCACATCCTGTTCGCCGTCGACGACGTCGAGGCATCGCTCGCCCGCCTGCGCGCGCACGGCGCCGAGCTGGTCGGCGAGCTGGAGAACTACGAGAACAGCTACCTGCTCTGCTACGTCCGCGGCCCGGCGGGGATCATCGTCGAGCTGGCGCAGAAGCTCCGCTGAAGCGCCATCGCCGCCCCGGAGCACGGCCGCGCACCGAACTCGAAGCACGGCCGGGGTGTTTCCGCGGAAACACCCTTCGCCGCTCGAGGCCGAGACTGACAGCCAACTCGCCGAGTCCCGGAGCGCATGAACACAGAGGCGCACAAGGAGCCCGTGTCCAGCGGGATCCCTCCGGAGGCGACCCGCGCACGCCGCCCCAGCACCCGCACGCCGCCCCACCCACCTCAGCGCGCGTAAGCCGCCGGCACGCCCCCGTCGACGTTCAGGAGGTTCCCGGTGGACTTCCCCGAGCGGGCGTCGGAGGCGAAGTGCATGACCGCCTGGGCGATGTCCTCGGGGAAGATGTTCACGCCCAGAGTGGTGCGCTTGCGGTAGTGCTCGTCGAGGTCGTCGGGGTCGAGGTTGTAGGCGGCGGCGCGCTCCTGGCGCCAGGAGGAGCCCCAGATCTTCGAACCCTGCAGGACCGCGTCCGGGTTGACCGTGTTGACCCGGATGCCCACCGGCCCGCCCTCCTCGGCCAGGCAGCGGGCGAGGTGCAGCTCGGCCGCCTTGGCGGAGGAGTAGGCCGCCGCGTTCTTGCCCGCCACGAGCGCGTTCTTGGAGGCCACGAAGACGATCGAGCCGCCGGTGTCCTGGGCCTTCAAGACCCGGAACGCCTCGCGGGCGACGAGGAAGTAGCCGGTGCCGAGGATCGAGTGGTTGCGGTTCCACTCGGCCAGCGTCGTCTCCTCGATCGACGCGCTCGACGCGATCCCGGCGTTGGACACCAGGATGTCGACCCCGCCGAACTGCGCGACCGCGGCGGCGAACGCCTCCGCCACCGCCTCCTCGGACGTCACGTCGCCCGCGACCGCCAGCCCGCGGTCGTCCAGCGAGGCGACCGCGTCGGCCGCGCCGTCGCCGTCGAGGTCGAAGGCCACCACGCACGCGCCCGCCGCGGCCAGCTCGTCGACGATCGCCCGGCCGATGCCGCCGGCCGCGCCCGTGACCAGCGCCACCTTGCCCTGCAGCTCACCCGGCGGCGGCGCCTGGGCGAGCTTGTAGAGCTCCAGCGGCCAGTACTCGATGGCGAAGCTCTCCCCCGCGTCGAGCGACACGAACTCGCCCAGCGCCTCCGCCCCGGCCATCACCTCGATCGCCCGGTGGTAGAGGTCGCGCGAGACCTTCGACGCCTTGGTGGTCGCGCCGGCGGCGATCATGCCCATGCCCTCGACGAGCACGATCCGGGGGTCGGGGTCGCCTTGCGGCGTCGACGAGTCCGCGAACTGCTCCCAGTACGCGCGGTAGTCGGCGCGGTAGGCCTCGGCCAGCTCGGCGATCCGCTCCGGCCGCGCGTCCTCGCGCGAGACCCACAGAGGCAGCCGCTTGGTGTGCACGAGGTGGTCCGGGCAGGGCGCGCCGACGGTCACCAGCCGCGGCGCCTGCTCGGAGCAGACGAACTGCATCACGCGGTCCGACGTGTCGACGGTCAGCAGCTTGGAGCGCTCGGAAGACACCGCGCCGCGGATCGCCGGCAGCAGACCCTGGAGCGAGCCCGCCGCGTCGATCCGGCGGCCGCCGAAGCGCTCCGTGTCGCCGGTGCGCTCATTGACGAACGCCACCGCGCGGTTGATGACCTCGATCGTGCGCCGGTAGGCCTCCTCGGCCGTGTCGCCCCACACGATCAGCCCGTGCTTGGCCAGCACGACGAGCTTGAGCCGCGGGTTCTCGCGCACCGCGGTGGCCACCTGCTTGGACAGCGTGAAGCCCGGGCGGATGTAGGGGATCCAGGCGGCCTCGTCGCCGAAGCACTCGCGCACCAGCGCCTCGCCGTCCGCGGTGCCCGCCAGCACGTTGATCCCGTCCGGGTGCGTGTGGTGCACGTGCGGCGCACCGACGAACGCGTGCAGCAGCGTCTCGATCGACGCGCGCGGCATCCGCGGGTCGAGCTGGCAGCGCGCGAGGTGGGCGACCATGTCCTCGTCGGACATCTCGTCGCGCTCGATCAGCGGCAGCACTTCATCCAGCTTGAGCCCCGTGAAGTGCTCAGGACCCATGGTCGCGAGGTCGGAGCCCGACCCCTTGACCCACATGACGTTCACCTCGCGGCCCGTGTGGTCGGTCGCGACACCCTTCGCCGACGTGTTGCCGCCGCCGAAGTTCGACACGGCGCGGTTGGCGCCCAGCAGGTGGGAGGCCAGCACGAGCTGATCCAGCGTGTCCTCCGGCACCTCGGAAGGCCACAGATCCTCCACGTGGTCGACGATTCCGACGACGGTGCTCATGCGTTCATCTCCTGCCTGGATGTCTCGGCGCGCTCCGCGGCCGTGCGGGCGGCGTAGCCCGACTCGCGCAGCGCGGCAATGGGGTCGGCCTCGGCGCCCAGCGCGGTGCGCGCGGCGGCGCACGGCTCGCGGACGTCGGTGCGATAGGCGTCGAGCAGCACCTCGTGGCCGCCCAGCACGTCGCCCGCCTCCTGGGCGGCGCGCAGGGCCTCGCGGTCGACCAGCAGCGCCTTGGCGTAGGCCTCCTGGAGGTTCACGACCGACAGCACCATCGCCTCGACCTTCGCCTCGATGTTGTGCGACTGGTCGATGGTCAGTCGCGGCAGCGGATCCGACGCCGCCAGCTCGACGAAGATCAGGAACAGCTCGAACGGGTTGACCGACCCGACGATCAGGTCGTCGTCGGCGTACTTGCGGTTGTTGAAGTGGAAGCCGCCGAGCCGCTCCTCGTCGGCCAGGAAGGCGACGATCTGCTCGATGTTGACGCCCTGGGCGTGGTGGCCGAGGTCGACGAGCACGCGGGCGCGCTCGCCCAGCTTGAGGCACATGAGCAGCGCGCTGCCCCAGTCGGCCAGGTCGGTGGCGTAGAAGGCCGGCTCGAAGAGCTTGTACTCGACCAGCAGCTCCTGGTCGGCGGGCAGCTGCGCGTACACCCGCTCGAGGCAGTCCTGGAGACGCCGGCGGCGGGCGCGCAGGTCGTCCTGCCCCGGGTAGTTGGTGCCGTCGGCCAGCCACAGCGACTGGGCGCCCGACCCGAGCGCGGACGCGATCTCCAGGCACTCGAGCATGTGCGCGACCGCCTTCTCGCGCACCCGCGCGGAAGGATGCGTCAGCGCGCCGAGCTTGTAGTCGGGATCCTGGAAGAGGTTCGGGTTGACCGCGCCGACGCGCAGCCCGCGGGACTCGATGTGGGAGCGCAGCCGCGCGTAGTCCTCGACCGCGTCCCACGGGAAGTGCAGCGCCACGGCGCCCGCGGTGCCGGTGAGCCGGTGCACCTCGGCGGCGTCGTCGATCTTCTCGAACGTGTCGCGCGGGCGGCCCGGCTGCGGGAACACGCCGAAGCGCGTGCCCGAGTCGCCGTACCCCCACGACGGCGTCTCGATCGCCAGCGAGCGGAAGGCGGCGGTCAGGTCGGTCACAGTGAGATCTCCTCCCGCGAGGGCTCGTAGTGGACGGGCTCGACCGAGGCGGCCGACACCGCGCGCATGTCCGCGAACGACCCCAGCTCGCCCGCCGCCCGCGCCTGCACGAGCACGTTGCCCAGCGCCGTGGCCTCGACCGGCCCGGCGAGCACCTCGCGGCCGGTCACGTCGGCGGTCAGCCGGCACAGCAGCTCGTTGCGCGCGCCGCCGCCGATCACGTGGATCGTGCGCACGTCGCGCCCGGAGCAGGCCTCCAGCCGCTCGAGCACCTGCTTGTACTTCAGGGCCAGCGAGACGTAGATCGTGCGCACGGTCTCGCCCCGGCTCATCTCCCGCCGGCCGCAGGCCCGCGCGATCAGCGCCGGCATGTCGCCGCCGCGCAGGAAGCGCTCGTCGTCGGGGTCGAAGGTCGGCACCTCGCCCGTGCACTCGGCGGCCGCGCGGTGCAGCTCGGCGAACTCGGCGTCCCACACGCGCGCGCACTCCTGCTCGAGCCACAGCCCCATGACGTTCTTCAAAAGCCGGGTCGTCCCGTCGACGCCGCGCTCGTTGGTCAGCTCCTGGTCGCTGAACACCGGCGCGGGCAGCTCGAGGCCGAGCAGCGACCAGGTGCCGGACGACAGGATCGCCGCGTGCTCGTCGCGCACCGGCGTGGCCGCGAACGCGGACGCGGTGTCGTGCGAGGCCACCGTGTAGACCGGCGCGTCGACGTCGTGGCGCGCCAGCACCGGGCCGAGCTGCGTGCCCGGCTCCACCAGCTCCCCGAACGGCCGCGTCGGCAGGCCGAGGCGGGCGATCAGCGCGTGCGCCCACTCGCCCGTGCGCGCGTCGAGCAGCGCCGTGGTGGACGCGTTGGTGCGCTCGTTGGCCAGCTCCCCGCTCAGCCAGTAGGCCAGCAGGTCGGGCACGAGCGCGATCGCCTGCGCCTCGGCCAGCGCGATGGACCCCTCGTCGGCCATCAGCTGGAAGACCGTGTTGATCGGCATCGTCTGGATGCCGGTGACCGCGTAGCACTCCTCGCGCGGCACGCGCGCGTAGGCGCGCTCGACCATCCCCTCGGTGCGCTCGTCGCGGTAGTGGAACGGCAGCCCGAGCACGCGCCCGTGGCCGTCCAGCAGCGCGTAGTCGACGCCCCAGGTGTCGACGCCGACGCCGGCGAACGAGCGCCCGCGCAGCGCCTCCAGCGCCTCGGTGAACAGGTGCAGGAGGTTCCACCGCAACCCGTCCGGCAGGCAGACCGGCCGGTTCGGGAAGCGGTGGAGCTCCTGCAGCCGCACGCGCCCGGCGTCCAGCCGGCCGGCGACCACGCGGCCGCTGGACGCACCCAGGTCGATGGCGGCGAACTCAGTCAACCCGGCCTAGAAGTTGAACTGGTCGATGTTGGCCTTGTTGAACACCGTCGGCGGGCCGAGCAGCACGGTGCTCTGGGCGCCGATCTGCTTGGTGCCCATGTCGCCGGCGTCGAAGGACTCGCCCGGCTTGCCGTCGATCTTCCCGGACGCCAGCGCCGCGGCGGCGTAGCCCGCGAGCTCGCCCAGCTTGCCCGGGTCCCACAGCTCGAACGCCTGCACCGTGCCGTCCTTGACGAACTTGCGCATCTGGTTCGGCGTGCCCAGGCCGGTCAGCTGGACCTTGCCCTTGTACTTGGAGCTGCTCAGGTAGCGGGCGGCCGCGGCGATGCCCACCGTGGTCGGGCTGATGATCCCCTTGAGGTCCGGATAGGCCTGCAGCAGGCCCTGCGTCTCCTGGAAGGACTTCTGGTCGTCGTCGTTGCCGTAGGCGATCTTGACCAGCTTCATGCCCTTGTACTTGGGCTTGGAGAGCTCGTCCTTCATGAACTTGATCCAGGTGTTCTGGTTGGTGGCGTTCGGCGTGGCGGACAGGATCGCGATCTGGCCCTTGTAGCCCAGCTGCTTGCCCAGCAGCTGCACCTCGGAGCGGCCCAGGTCCTCGCTGTTGGCCTGGTTGATGAACAGGTTGCGGCCCTGCGGCGCGGTGTCCGAGTCGTAGGTGACGACCTTGATCCCCGCGCTCATCGCCTTCTGCAGCGCCGGCACCACCGCGTTCGGATCATTGGCGGAGATGGCGATCGCCGACACCTTCTGCGTGGTCAGCGTGTTGATGTAGCTCACCTGCGAGGACGCGGTCGCGTCCGACGGGCCGACCCGCTTGAACGTGTCCCCGAGCCCCTCGACGGCCTTCTTGCCGCCGTTGTCGGACACCGTGAAGTACGGGTTGTTGACCTGCTTGGGCAGGAACGCGATCGTCAGCTTCCCGCTGGAGTTCTTCGGCGCGGACTTCGTCGACGAGCTGCTCGACGAGTTGGAGCTGTTCTCCGTGCTGTTCTTGGTCGAGCCGCACGCGGCGACCGCCAGCGCCAGCACCGGCACCAGCGCGAACTTCGAGATGGACATGTCCCTCCTCACAGGGATGTTGATGGGGTGGTGGTGGGGGTCGCCGTGTGGCGGCCGCGGGCCAGTGCCTCGCGGACCCGGGCCGTGGCGCTCGGCCCGAGCACGGAGAGCAGCAGCAGGCCGCCGGTGACGACGGTCAGCGCGTCCGAGGACACGTTGTTGAGGGTCAGCGCGTTGCGCAGCGTGCCCAGCAGGAACACCGCGACGATGACTGCCCAGAGGTTGCCGCGGCCGCCGAAGATCGACACGCCGCCGAGCAGCACGCAGGCCACGACCGACAGCTCGAGCCCGGTGCCGTTGTCGCCGCGGGCGGACCCGAAGCGGAACGTGTAGACGAAGCCGGCGATCGCCGAGACGACGCCGGCGGCCACGAAGAGCCAGAACTTGATGCGCTTCACGCGCAGGCCGGCGAAGCGCGCGGCCTCCTCGTTGGCGCCGACGGCGAAGATCGAGCGCCCGACCGCGGTGCGGTGCAGCGCCACGCCGAAGATCACCGCGAGGACGATGAACAGGATCGTCGGGTTCGGGATCTGCGTCCCGGCGAACGACCCCTGGCCGAAGTTGAGGTAGTTGGACGGGAACTCGGTGACCGCCTGGTCGCCCAGCACGACGAACGCCAGGCCGCGGTAGAGGCCGAGCGTGCCGATGGTCACCGCCAGCGACGGCAGCCCGAGCCGGGTGACCAGGAAGCCGTTGACCGCCCCGAGCAGCCCGCCGACCACGAGCAGCACGGGGATGATCGCCTCCATCGGCCAGTTGTGGTTCCACAGGTAACCGAGCAGGGCGCTCGTCAGGCCGAGCATGGAGGCGACCGACAGGTCGATCTCGGCCGCGACGATCACCAGCGTCATCGGCAGCGCGATCAGCGCGATCTCGGCGACGTCGGAGAGAATCGAGTTGAGGTTCTGGCCGCTGACGAACCCGTCGGCGCTGGCCGCGCCATAGAGGATCGAGGCGATCAGCAGGAGCACGGTGACCGTCTCCCAGCGCCCGAAGCGCTTCAGGTCAGGCACGGTGTCCGCTCCGCTTGCGCAGCACGGCGGCGACGCGCAGCGCCAGCAGCCGGTCGAGTCCGATGGCGACGAGCAGCAGGAAGCCGTCGATCGCCTGCTCCCAGAACTGGTTGACCTTGAGGATCACCAGCGCGGAGCCGATGCAGGCCAGCAGCAGCGCGCCCAGCGCCGCGCCGTACACGCTGCCCGAGCCGCCGAAGATGGCCACGCCGCCGACCACCACGGCCGCCACCCCGGCGAGCAGCTGGTCGCCGTTGCCGGCGTTGGCGTCCAGCGTGCCGAAGCGGGCGGCGTAGAGCACGCCGGCCAGGCCCGCGAGCGCGCCGCTGACCACGAACGCGCCCAGGACGCGGCGGGTGACCCGGATGCCGGCGAGCGTCGCCGCGTCCGGGTTCGAGCCGATCGCGTAGAGCTCGCGGCCCATGCGCGAGCTGCGCATCACCGCGCCGACGACGAGCATCACCACCACCGTGATCAGCGCCAGCAACGGGATGCCCAGCACGGTGTCGCCGCCCAGCTTGAGGAAGCCGTCGGGCATCTGGTCGGCGTTGATCTGCCGTCCCTTGGCCCACAGGAAGTCGATCCCGCGGATCACGTAGAGCGTGCCCAGCGTGATCACCAGCGAGGGCACGCGCGCGAGCGCGACCATCGCGCCGTTGACCAGGCCGAACAGCGCGCCGAACAGGATGCCGGCGACGAAGGCGATCGGGATGGCCACGTGGTGGTCGGCGAACAGCACGCCGGTGAGGAACGCGCTGATGCCCAGCACCGAGGCGATGGACAGGTCGATGTGGCGGGCCACGACCACGACCGTCTCCCCCACCGCCAGCAGCGCGATGATCGAGACGTTGAGCAGGACGTCGCGGACGTTCTGGCTGTTGAGGAAGCGCGGGTTGGCCAGCGTCGTGCCGAGCACGAGCAGGACCAGCACGCCGAGCAGGCTCAGCTCGCGCGCGCGGATGATCTTGTCGACGATCTGCCGGCCCTCGCGCTGGGACTCCAGCGCGGCGGTGGCGGGCGCGCCGGTCGTCTGCGCGCTCATGCGGCGGTGACCGCCTGCCCGGTCGCGGCGCGGACCACGGACTCCTCGTCGGCGTCGGCGCGGGCGATCTCCTGCACGAGCCGGCCCTCGCGCATGACCAGCACGCGGTCGGCCATCCCGAGCACCTCGGGCAGCTCGGAGGAGATCATCAGCACGGCGAGGCCCTGGCCGGCGAGCTCGGACATCAGCCGATGCACCTCGGCCTTTGTGCCCACGTCGATGCCGCGGGTCGGCTCGTCGATGATCAGCACCTTCGGGCTCGTGGCCAGCCACTTGCCCAGCACGACCTTCTGCTGGTTGCCGCCGGACAGGAAGCCCACGGGATCGGTGAGGCTGTGGAACCTCAGCTGCAGCTTCGTCGCCCAGTCGCGCGCGTTGCGGGCCTCGGCGCCGCGGCCGATGATCCCGAGCGCGCCGCTGAGCGCCTGCAGGCGCGTGAGGCCCAGGTTGCGCTCGATCGAGAGCTCCATCACGAGGCCCTGCTGGCGCCGGTCCTCGGGGACGAGACCGACGCCGGCGCGCATCGCCTGGGCGGGCGAGCCGGCCTTGAGCTTGACCCCGTCCACCTCGACGTGGCCGCCGTCGGGCCGGTCGATGCCGAAGATCGCCCGCGCGACCTCGCTGCGGCCGGCGCCCACGAGCCCGGCCAGCGCGACGATCTCGCCGCGGCGGACCTCGAAGCTGACGTCGGTGAACACGCCCTCGCGGGTCAGCCGGTGGACCTGCAGGATGGGCGCGCCGATCTCCGCCTGCTGCTTGGGGTAGAGCTGGGAGAGCTCGCGGCCGACCATGCGCCGCACGAGCTCGTCGGTGGTCAGCCCGGCCACCTCGCCGTCATGGGTGACCTCGCCGTCGCGCATCACGGTCACCGTGTCGCAGATGGCGAAGATCTCCTCGAGGCGGTGGGAGATGAACAGCACCGCGGCGCCGCGCTGGCGCAGCGTGCGCACGACGCCGAACAGCCGGTCGACCTCGTGGCCGGAGAGCGCGGCCGTCGGCTCGTCCATGATCAGCACGCGCGCGTCGAAGCTCAGCGCCTTGGCGATCTCCACGATCTGCTGGTCGGCGATCGACAGGCCGCGCACCGGCTGCTCGGGGTCGAGCCTGACGCCGAGGCGGTCCATCAGCTCCTGCACGCCGCGGTGGAGCGCCTTGCGGTCGATCCGGCGCAGCGCGCCGAGCGGGTGGCGGCCCATCATCACGTTCTCCGCCACCGAGAGGTCGGGGAACAGCGTCGGCTCCTGGTAGA
Organism: Solirubrobacteraceae bacterium; assembly: GCA_025935735.1. The sequence continues at coordinate 15,955 of JAICUS010000058.1, forward strand.
TCACCGCCACGCCCGCGTCGCGCGCGTCCGCGGGCCCGTGGAACGTCACCGGCGCGCCGTCGACCAGCACCTCGCCGTCATCCGGGCGCTGGACGCCGGCCAGCATGCGCACGATCGTCGACTTGCCGGCGCCGTTCTCGCCGGCCAGCGCGCGGACCTCACCCGCGCTGAGCGCGATCGACACGTCCCGGGCGGCCCGCACCGCGCCATAGGACTTCGATGCACGGCTCAGCGCGATGATCGGCGCAGCGTCCGCCGCGGCTGTCGCTGGCTGATTGATTTCTCTCTCCTCCACCTCGAAACGACAGTATCCGATCAAAACAGATCGCTCACAAAGTGTCAAGCCCCACCATGAGCGCACGCGTGTACCCCGACGCGCCGGGCCGTCGGTGCTGGGGCCAGGCGACAGCAGAAGCCGGCCGGGAGCACACTTCACGGGGAGCGATGCCTGTGTTGGCCACC
>JAICUS010000883.1 GCA_025935735.1 Solirubrobacteraceae bacterium
CGCGCTGCCACCGTGGGCCGCCGCCGTGCAGGCGACCGCTGCGCGCTGCCACCGTGGGCCGCCGCCGTGCAGGCGACCGCTGCGCGCTGCCACCGTGGGCCGCCGCCGTGTGGGCGACCGCCGCCGCCGTGTGGGCGACCGCTGCGCGTGCCGCCACCGTCCCGGCGACCGCTGCGCGGTCGCCACCGTGCCCCGTCGTCGTGCGGGCGACCGCCGCCGCTGTGCGGGCGACAGCTGCGCGCGCCGCCTGAGGGCTGCCGTGCCGGGGACTGCTGCGCGCGCCGCCTGAGGGCTGCCGGGCGGTTAGTGCGGGCCCTTGAACGGGTGTGCGGCGGGGGCTTCCGCGCGGGCGTGGGACGATAGAACGCGCTGGAGTCCGTCTCGGCTCCGCTGCGCCGCCGGTTTGGGTGGTGCTCACTCAGTTTGAGAAGAACGGAAGATCGTGCCTGGACCGCTCGACCCCGGTGTGAATGTGATTGGGGCTACCGACCCTGGTCGCATCCGGAACTTCTGCATCATCGCGCACATCGACCACGGCAAGTCGACGCTGGCCGACCGGATGTTGCAGATCACCGGCGTGGTCGACCCCCGGCAGATGCGGGCGCAGTACCTCGACCGGATGGACATCGAGCGGGAACGCGGCATCACCATCAAGTCGCAGGCCGTGCGGATGCCCTGGGTGGTGCGCGAGGGCGGCCGGCAGGGCGAGTCCGCCGTTCTCAACATGATCGACACCCCGGGGCACGTCGACTTCACCTACGAGGTCTCCCGCAGCCTCGCCGCCTGTGAGGGCGCGATCCTACTGGTCGACGCGGCCCAGGGCATCGAGGCGCAGACCCTCGCCAACCTGTACCTGGCGATGGAGAACGACCTGCACATCATCCCGGTGCTGAACAAGATCGACCTGCCGGCGGCGCAGCCCGAGAAGTACGCCGAGGAACTCGCCAAGCTGATCGGCGTCGAACCGAGTGACGTGCTTCGGGTCTCCGGTAAGACCGGCGTCGGCGTGGATCACCTGCTCGACGAGATCGTCCGGCAGTTCCATCCGCCGGTCGGCGACGCGAAGGCGCCGGCCCGCGCGATGATCTTCGATTCGGTTTACGACGTCTACCGGGGCGTGGTCACCTACGTTCGGGTCATCGACGGCCGCATCGAGGCCCGCGACCGGATCAAGATGATGTCCACCGGCGCCGTGCACGAGCTGCTGGAGATCGGCGTCGTCTCGCCCGAGATGGAGAAGGCCGGCGCGCTCGGCGTCGGCGAGGTCGGCTACCTGATCACCGGCGTGAAGGACGTACGCCAATCCCGGGTCGGCGACACGGTCACCGGCAACGCCCGTCCCGCCACCGAGCCGCTGGGCGGCTACAAGGACCCCAAGCCGATGGTGTACTCGGGTCTCTACCCGATCGACGGCTCCGACTACCCGGCTCTGCGGGACGCGCTGGACAAGCTCAAGCTCAACGACGCCGCGCTGGTCTACGAGCCGGAGACGTCGGCGGCGCTCGGCTTCGGGTTCCGCGTCGGCTATCTCGGCCTGCTCCACCTGGAGATC
>JAICUS010000297.1 GCA_025935735.1 Solirubrobacteraceae bacterium
AGCGCCGAACCCGGCGGCGGCCTGCGCGCCGCGGGCCGCGTCGCGGGCCCCGACGAGAACCGTCCACCCCCGTTCGGCGAACTGACGGGCGATATGCAGGCCGATCCCGCCGGTAACCAAAGCGATGGAGTCGGTCATTCCCCGATGAACCCCCGCGGGCACGGCGTTGCGACACGTCCGGAGCGTGGCGAGGCCCCGTCGTCATCCCGCTGGCCCCAACCGCTCCACGTCGACCGCCTCATCCGATCACTGGATGTGCGACCGGCGCGGTGACGCGGCGCGCCCGGCTCTGACGGGTTGCGATGCCAGCGCGACAAGTGGGTAGGCCCAAGGTGCGACGGCGTTCGAGGCCGGGCGTATGTGGGGGCGGTGCGCCGACCAAGGACTCACCGACGCGGAAGGATCACCGCCTCCCCACACTGAGCGCCCCCGTGCTGCCAAGTCCTCGTAGCCGCCGGGAAGTCGACCATTCAAGGGCGCCGACGGTGGGCTTCGGCCGGCGGGACGGGCTGCTCGGAGAACCGTCTGCTCCGAGAAGCCCGTCTGCGCGATGATGGCCTGGTGGATTTCGAGCCCTATCGTGGTGAGCTGGTGGCCTACTGCTACCGGATGCTGGGGTCCTTCCACGAGGCCGAGGACTTGGTGCAGGAGACCTTGCTGCGGGCGTGGAGGGCGCGCGACCGCTACGACCGCGCCCGGGCGTCGGTGCGGACGTGGCTGTATCGGATCGCGACGAACGCGTGCCTGTCGGCGTTGGATGGTCGTGCGCGGCGGCCGTTGCCGTCTGGGCTGGTCGCGCCGAGTGAGGATCCCGGCGTGCCGCTGACGCCCGCGTTGGATGTCCCCTGGCTGCAGCCGTTTCCCGACGCGCGGTTCGACGCGGGCGTGCGGACCGACATGCGCCTGGCGCTGGTGGCCGCGATGCAGGTCCTGCCGCCGCGACAGCGCGCGGTGCTGGTGCTCCGCGAGGTGCTCGAGTTCAGTGCGTCAGAGGTCGCGGCGCAGCTCGACACCACGGTGGCGGCGGTCAACAGCGCTCTGCAGCGAGCCCGCGGCGCCCTGGCGGAGACACGCGATCTGGGCGAGGTCAGCGAACCGGACGATCCGCGGGTGCGGGCGGTGATCGACCGGTACGTGCAGGCCTTCGAGGCGGCCGACGTACCCGGGCTGGTGGGGCTGCTCGCCGATGAGGCGGTGCTCGAGATGCCGCCGGTGCCGCTGTGGTACCGGGGCCGTCGCGACTACGGTCTGTTCATGCGCCGCGTGTTCGAGATGCGGGGTCCCGAATGGGCGATGAGGCAGCTCACCGCCAACGGGCAGCCCGCTCTCGCGGCCTACGCGCCGGAGCCCGGCGGCGGGCATCGGCTCCACACCCTCCAGGTCCTCACGGTCACGGGCGACCGCGTCGCGCGCAACGTCGTGTTCGCCGATCCGCCCGTGCTCGCGGCGTTCGACCTGCCCGAGCAGCTCCCGGCCGACCAGTTCTGCTGACCGCGATGAGTCCGGGCGGTGCCGCCGGTATGTATCGGCGAACACCGACTGCAAGGAGCCCCGATCGTGAGCGTCATCGTCATCGAGTTCATCACCCTGGACGGCATCGTGTCCGACCCGGACGGGTCCCAGGGCACGGCGGGCGGCGGCTGGGCGTTCCGGTTCGGCCCCGAGGCGATCGCGGGGGACAAGTTCCGGCTCGGCAGCGCGCTGGACGACGGGGTCATGCTGCTGGGACGCGAGACCTGGCAGCTGTTCTCCCGGATCTGGCCGGGACGCGACGACCCGTTCTCGATGCGGATGAACGCCGTCCCCAAGCTGGTCGCCTCCCGCACCCTGACCGACGCGTCCGCATGGGCGAACTCGCAACTCATCGGCGGCGAACCGCTCGACGCGATCAAGCGCGAGCGGCGCGACGTGATCATCACCGGCAGCCTCAGCGTCGTGCACGCGCTGATGGCCGAGGACCTGATCGACGAGTACCGGCTGCTGACGTTTCCCGTCATCCTCGGCACCGGCGAGCGGCTCTTTGCCGCCGGCAGTCCGCCCGCAGAGCTGGAATGCCTGGCGGCCGAGCGGTGCGGCGCCGCCGTCCTCGCGCGATACGGGCGGACGGCACGATGACGGCCCGCTTCCTTGCCCTGTACGACGCCCCAACCGATCCCGAGAGGTTCGACCGCCACTACCGCGAGATCCACGTGCCGCTCGCCTGCCGGCTGCCGGGGCTCCGCCGATACACCGTCGGCCGGGACGCCACACCGGTCCGCGGCGTGCCCTACCACCTGATCGCCGAGCTGGAATGGGACACGATGGATGACCTGCGCGCCGCGTTCGCCTCGCCCGAGGGCCGCGCCACCGCCGCCGACGCGGCACGCCTCGCTGAGCTCGCCCCAGCACGCACCATGACCTTCACAGCAGAGAACGCGAGCCGCTCGTGAGCGGACCCACGCCGCTCAGCGGCCCGTGGGCGGCGAAGATCGCCCGCGATCGGCTCGGCGCTTCGTTCGCCGCCGGAGCGCTTGACGGGCGACGGGACTCGGGTCCTGGATCTCCAGCACGGCCTCGCGGGACTCGGCCAGGGCCCGGCATCGGTCGAGCGCGGCGACGCCGTACTCGTCGATGGCGGTGAGCTCGGAGAGATCGAGGATCACGGTCGTTCCCGGCCGACTGTGCTCGCCGACCACGGCGCGCGGCTGATTGCGGGTGCGCGGCGAGCGCGCCGACGGCCGCCAGCAGATCGTCGAGGTCGGGCTTGTCGACGTAGCGGTCGGCACCGGCGGCCATGAAGTCGACGCGCACGTGCGGATCGCCGGCCGAGCTGAACGCGATCACCGCGACGCCGGGACATTTGCGTGCGGATCTCCCGGGTGGCCGCCACGCCGTCCATGACCGGCAATCTGCCAGTCCATGATCACCAGGTCCGGCCGGCGCGCCCGGGTCTCGCGCACGCCGGCACGGCCGTCCGCCGCCTCGCCCACGACGGCGTGCCCGGCGTCGCCGAGTACCGAGCGCGGCGCCGCCCGGACTGCGGCGGCGTCGTCGACCAGCACGATCCGCAAACGAGCTAACCGGCCGGCGCCGCCGCGGCCATCGCCGTCGCGGTCGAGCTGTGCAACGCGAGCGTGTGCGCCAGCCCCGCCCGCTTGAGCGTGGCGTGGATCGCTCCGCCGCGGCGGACCACCACGCGCATCCGCGTGGCCAGCCGCCCGTGCGCGGCTCTCAGCGCGCGTACGCCCTCCGCGTCGAGCCGATCGGCGTGCGCGAGATCGAGCACCACCGGCCGTCCAGCCTCGATGGCCTGCGTCAAACAGCGCCGCACGGGCTCGACGTCCTCGCCCGCGAGCGCACCGCGCACGCTGATCACCAGCACGCCGGCGATCGCGTCGACATCCAGCTCCAACTCCATTCCCCTCACCCCTGCGTCATCGTGGCCCGGGAACCTGCGTACCGCCGATCCCCGCGCGCGCAAACCTCGAATCGGTCCGTCGCGCCCGCCACGTTCGTGAACGCACGCCCGTCAATCCGTCGCGACGGACGGATGATGGGGGCGCGATAGTGACGATCCCATCGGCGCCGGAGCCACCAGTTCGCGCGTCCGAAGAGGGTGACGAGGGCCATCCGAGCGGCTGAACCGCTGAGGGTCCGGCCCAGCCGCGGCGGCCGTCGAGAGCCGGCCGCCGGCGCAGCCCGCGCTACCCGAGGCGGCCGTTGGGCGAACCGGCCGCCGTCGTGCCGGGACCGCCGGCGGTCAGGGCGCCAGCCAGAACAGCTCGACCGCGAGGTCGGGGCCGACGTGGTAGTTGGAGATGAAGGCCAGCACGGTCCGTCCCGACAGTCGCTGGACGACATCGACGTAGGTGTGGCTGATGCTGGCTTGAAAGACCTTGCGGGTGTCGTGGACGTCGGGCGCGCGCTGGAGTTCGATCATCGTCTTCTCCACATCGCTGTAGATGCCGCCGAGCGTGCAGGCCAGCAGGTCATCGCCCAGCTCGACCGTCTTGGCGGTGGCCGGGATGCGGCCGTGGTAGCGCAGATGCAGCGCCACCATGGCGTCGGTGACGGCGTCCAGCAACGCCTCGCCCGAGAGCGGAGAGCGGGGGTCAGGCGACGGCAAGAGCACCAGCGCAGGTCAGGCAGCGCTCGTCATGGTCGAGCACCCGCGCGGCGGCCGGGGCCTGCCACAGCAGCCCGCACGCGCCCTGGCAGGCCAGCGCCGCCGCGGTCACCGATTCGGCGTCGACCGCCGCCAGATGGCGCTGGTTGACCGCCACCCCCGAGCCCGCGTGCCACCAGCCATTGACCGCGCCGCGGCGATCGAGAAAGACCTCGACCCGGTCGCCCGCCGGCACGCGCAATCCCGCAGCCGCCGGAGCCCACGCGCGCCGGATCGAACCATCGGGACATTGCGCCCACAACCCACGCTCCGGGACGTCCATCACCCGGGCCGTGACGACCCCGGCGTTGACGGGATTCTTGAGCGGATCGACCCCACCGCGAACGACGGGTCCAGCGGGGACGGGCCGGTCGGGCATCACCGAGACCGCATTCCCGCGCACCCCGGCCGCCGCGGGCGCGCCGGGAAGCACATCCACCATCGCCCGGGTCCCGGTCACGGCGAACAACCGCTCGAACTCCGCCGACGCGCCGACCAGCACCAGCCGCGACCCGCGCCGGCGCGCGCGCCGCGCGCTGTCGAGCAGCACATGCAGCGCCGAGCAGTCCACGAAGGACACCTCGCCCACATCGACCATCACCAGCCGCGCGTGCTCCAGCGCGTCCTGGAGGACCTGTTCGAGCTGTGGCGCGGTGAGCATGTCCAACTCGCCCGCCACCCGCAGCGTGGCGGCCTGCATCCCGGCTGCAGACCACTCGCAGCCAAACCGCGCCGGCTCGCCGCCGGGACCATCAGAGCCGCTGTGAGAAGACATCCGAGAACTCCAGGTCGCACCACACCCCGAAGTCCGATCGAACTGCCCCAAAACGGCGGGAGCCCCTCGATCAAGCCCTCAACCCCGACTATACCCCCGCAATGCAAGCGCGGCACACGTCCTCGCCGTCACCGGCCGACGACGCCGTGCGCGCCTAGCATCTACCACATCCGCGAGACCTCGACTCGGAAAGGACGCCATGGGAAATCTGACGCCGACCCAGTCACAAAGCGACGGGACTGCGCGAACCGCGATCTCCGAGGGCATGGTCGCCCTGCTCAAAGAGTTCTACGGCGTCGGGCCCACCCAGGCCAAGACCTATTACCACGACGATCTCGTCGTCTGCCTGATGCGCGGCGGCTTCACCCGCGTCGAACAGACCCTGCTCGAAGGCGGCCGCTCGGCCGCCGTCATCCAGCAACGCATGGAATTCCAAGACGTCATGCGCGAACGCTTCGTCGCCGTCGTCGAAAATGCCACCGGCCGCCAGGTCGTCGTTTCATGAGCGGCAACCAACAAGACCCCGACATGATCTGCGAAGTCTTCGTGTTCGCCCCCACCGACCTCATCGACGATCGCGACCCCCGCGCACCCTAAGCCCTCCACACCGGGCCCAAGACGGGACCGCGGGACGCTCGCCGGGCGGCCGGCCGCCGCGTCATGCCGGGACCACCGCCTACCACGCCAGCTCGCACCACACCGATGTGCACCCGTCGGCGTCCCGGAGCACCCCCCATCCCAGCGAGACCCGGTCGACCAACACCAATCCCATGCCCCCGGGCACCTCCTGGCCTGACTCCGCGATCCGCGGCATCAGCGACGAGCCGTCATCGATCACCACCACCCGCAAGACCTCCCCGACCACGAGCTCGATGCGGATCATCGCCTGCGGGCCGGCACCCGCGTGACGGACACTGTTGGTCACCAACTCGCTGACAATCAGACCCACATCGATGGCCAAACGCTCCGTAAGCCTGCCATCCAACCGCGCCAACACCGCCCGCCGCGCGACGAGCACCTGGCGCCAGTGGGCGCCGATGCTCGACCCGGGCCGTGAGCGGTGGCGGCGTATGGTGCGGCGGTGCTCGAGCAGTCCGCGCATCAGCGCGCCGCCGTCGACGTGGCCACCGAGCAGAGCGCTGAGCAGTTCGCCGCGGTCATGCTCCTCGCCGAGCGCCTCGACCTTCGCGACGCGGGCAACGCCCGGCACTCCGAGACGGTCGGACGGCTCGCCCGGCGGGCTGGCGCTTCCGGCGACGAGATCCCGCTGGCGGAGGGCATCGTGGCCGTGGCCGACGCACGCGAGGCGATGATCGCCGACCGTCCCTACCGTGCCGTTCTGGGTCCGGCCAAGACCGGCGACGAGCTGCGCGCCGGCGCGAGCGCGCGGCTCGACGCCCGCGTCGTCGGCGCGTTCCCACACACGCTCGGCGCACCGGAGCGGCCGGGACACACGCTCGTGGGGTCGGCCGCGTAGTCATCGACGGGCCGCGGCGCCCAACCGGCTCGCTACGGGCTCGCGTGCACGACGACCTTGCCGAACTGGGCGCCGGAGGCCAGCCGCGCGAACGCCTGCTCGACGTCGGTCAGCGCGAACACGCGGTCGACGACCGGCCGCACCGCGCCTGCGGCCACGAGATCCATCACGCGGTCGAAGTCCGGGCGGCCGCCGATCGGCGCACCGACGATCCGGCCGTGGCGCTGGTAGAGCTCGCGGATGCTGATGTCCGGGGTGTCCCCCGACGTCGCCCCGCAGATGGCCATCGCCCCGCCCATGGCCAGGCTGCGGATGCTCTGGCGCCAGGTCGCGGCCCCGACGCTGTCGACCACGAGATCCATGCCCTCGCCGCCGGTGACCTCGTGCGCCCAGTCGTCGATGCCGCCGCCCGAGTGGTCGAACCCGGCCGTCGCGCCCAGCTCGGCGGCGCGCGCGAGCTTCCACGTGTGCCCGCTGGTGACGTACACCGTCGCGCCGGCGGCGCGGGCCAGCAGCAGCGCGGCGGTGGCGACGCCGCCGCCGGCACCGATGATCAGCGTGCGCGTGCCCAGGCCGCACCCGCCCGCCTTGAGCATCCGGAACGCGGTCGTGTACGCGGCGGGGACGGCGGCCGCCTCGGCGTCGGACAGATGATCCGGGAGCCGGTGGAGGTTGGCCGCGGGCGCGATCGTGTACTCCGCCAGGCCGCCCCAGCGCTGCTCGCCAAACACGCCGTATTCCGGGCACATCGAGATCTCGCCGGCGTGGCAGGCCCGGCAGCGGCCGCAGCCGAGGCCGGGGTAGAGCGTCACCCGCTCGCCCTCCGTCCAGCCGTCAACGCCCTCGCCCAGCACGTCGATGCGCCCCGCCACGTCGCCGCCCGACACGTGCGGCAGCGTGGTCGGCCGGATGCCCGGCCCTTCCAGGCCGGCACGCACGAACACGTCGAGGTGGTTCAG
>JAICUS010000317.1 GCA_025935735.1 Solirubrobacteraceae bacterium
CGCGCCGATCCCCCGCTCCTCGAGGTAGTCGTACCCTGCGAACAGCTCCGACAACGCTCCGAACCGGGACGGCTTGACGTTCACCGTCCTGGGCGGGAAGGGCAGGTCCTCGACGTCCGTCACCGAGTGGATGATCGCGTCCCAGGTGACCCGGTCGCGGTACGGCTTCAGCACCTCGTCCGTCTCCGGCGTCAGGTTCGGATCCTCCAGCCAGGCGTCGGGGAAGGTGTCGGCGACCCGCTGGTAGAGCACCGGATCGGCCGGCTGGTCGACCACCGTGCCGCGGTAGGCGCCCTTGAAGTCGATCGAGTCGACCGCGCCGAGCGCGACCAGCTCGGCGATCAGCTCGTCGCTCCAGCTCGGCGTGGCGTCGAGCTTGAAGCGCAGCTCGGGGTAGCGGGCGAGCCGGCCGGCGACGGGCGCGAGCGTGGGCGGCTCGCCGAGGCGCGAGGAGACGACGAACGTGACCGGCCGCGGCTCGCGCTCCAGCAGCGTGTGCAGCGCCGTGCCCGCCTGGCGCAGCGCGAGGTCGAGCGCCGCCGACTCCAGGCCCCAGCGGCGGTAGCGGCGGTAGGCGTCCTGCTCGGGCGTGAACCCCGGGAAGAGCTCGAGCGCGCCCAGATGGTCGGAGAACGCGCCGAAGGTCCACTCGCCGGCGAGCGCGAGCACCGGGCCGGCGGCGATCTGCGCCTCCTGGGCCTCGGGCTGATACGTGACGTCCTCGCCCGCCCCCTCGTGGCCGCCGCCGTGCAGCGTGAACACCGTGCTCACGCGCTCGAAGCCCGAGGACACGGTGCGGGCGAGCCGCTCCAGGCGGTAGCCCCCGATGGTCAGCGGCAGGTCGGCGATGCGCTCGTACATCGGGTGCACCCTAATCTCCCCGCCCGCATGGTCGCGGCGCTGGGACTGTTCGCGCTGGTCGAGGTCGTCGGGCTGCTCGCGGCCCCGGTCGCCGCGCTGCTGTTCGGCCGCCTGCCCGGCGCCGGGCTCGGGTTCTCGAAGATCCTCGGGCTGCTGCTGGCCACCTGGTTGATCTGGATGGCCGCCTCGCTGCACGTCGCCGCCTACGGCGTGCCGCTCATCATCGGCGTGCTGGTCGTGCTGGCGCTCGCCGGGCTGCTGAGCCTCGGCCGCCTGCGCGGGCTGGGGCGGCGCCTGGCGGAGGCGGGGGAGGGGCGGCGGGCGACCCGGCTGGCCCGGCTCGCGCTGCCGCCCGATGACACCGTGCGCCGCCGGCTCTTCCTGGGCGGCGAGGCCGTGTTCGCGGTCGCCTACGTGCTCGGCGTGCTGCTCGCGTCCTACGCGCCGGACGTGTGGAACACCGAGAAGCCGATGGACATGAGCTTCATCACGGCGATCAACGCGTCGGCCCACTTCCCACCGCACGACCCGTGGATGAGCGGCGAGACGCTCAACTACTACTACCTCGGCCACGTGGCGCTGGCCTGGCCGATCCGGCTGCTGCAGCTGCGCCCGGACACCGGCTACCTGCTCTGCTGGGGCCTGGTCCTCGCGCTGACGGCGACCGCGGCCTACGCGTTCGCCGGCACGCTGTGGGCGGCCGCCCGCAACGTGCTGGGCGAGCGGGCGCCGCGCGGCGGGCCCGTCCTGGCCGGGCTGATGGCGGTCGGGCTGGTGGTCGTGCTGGGCAACCTGGCCGGCGTGCGGACCTGGCTGCACGCCGCCAACCCGCCGCACGACTACGCCTGGTTCGACCCCTCGCGGGTCATCCCGGACACGATCAACGAGTTCCCGGCGTTCTCGTTCATCCTCGGCGACCTGCACGCGCACGTGCTGGCGCTGCCGTTCACGATCCTCGCGCTGGCCTTCGCTTTGCAGGTCGTGCTCGCGGGGCCGCGCGGGAACGTGGTCTGGCGCTCGGTGGCGGAGGCGCTGGCCGCGGGGATCGCCATCGGGGCGCTGTACGCGATCAACGCCTGGTCGTACCCGGTGGCCGCCGGGATGCTGGTGGCGGCCGTGATCGTCTGGTGCTATGACCCGGCGAGCCGCGGCCGGCGCGGCTACGCGGCGGTCTGGGTCGTGCTGGTGCTGCTCGCCAGCGTCGTGTTCGTGCTCCCGTTCCTGCTGAACTTCACCGCGGAGGAGCACGGCGTCGGCGTCGTCCACACGCGCCGGCCGTTCACGAAGTGGGTGGGCGACATGCTGCTCATCTACGGCGTCCTGCTGTGGCCGGTGATCGCCGCATTCGCGCGGCGCCTGATCGGCCTTGCCCACCTGTGGCGCTGGGTCGGCTGGGGCCTGGTGACGCTGATCGTGGCCGGGACGCTGCTGGCGGCCGGGCACCTGACCGGCGCGCTGGTGCTCGCCGTGGGCGTCGGCGCCGGGGTGACGGCGGCGCTCGCGCCCGCGCTGTCGGCACCCGAGCGCTTCCTCTGGGTGCTGATCGCCGGCGGCCTGGTGCTGCTGCTGATCCCGGAGGTCCTCTATCTGCGCGACGCGTTCGACGGCTCGGCGCTGTTCCGCATGAACACGGTGTTCAAGGCCGGCTACCAGGCCTACCTGCTGCTCGGCCTGGCCGCGGCCTGCGCGCTGCCCTGGGCCGCCGTGTGGCTGCCCCGCCGCGCCTGGCAGGCGTGGGCGACGGTGGCCTCGGTGCTGCTGCTGCTCGGGCTCGTCTATCCCTACGCGGGCAGCTACGCCCGCACGAACGGGTTCGCCGACGCACCGTCGCTCGACGGCCTGAAGTGGCTGACGGTCCGCTCGCCCGGCGACCCCGGCGCGATGGCCTGGATCCGCGCCAATACGCCTGGCGACGCCGTGGTGCTCGAGGCGTTCGGCGACGACTACTCGGCGTTCGGGCACGGGCGAATCTCCACGTTCACGGGCCGCCCGACGGTCATCGGCTGGGCCGGGCACGAGCTCCAATGGGCGCACGACCCCGACGGCCGCGGCAACGACGTCAAGACGATGTACACGGCCACCACCGCCGCCGAGGCGCGCCCGCTGCTCAGCCGCTACGGCGTCCGCTATGTCGTGGTCGGGCCGATCGAGGAGACGACCTACGGCGACGCCGGGAACGCCAAGTGGGAGCAGCTCGGCCGCCGGGTATATTCGCGCCAGGGCACGACGGTCTGGCGGCTGAACTGAGGTTAGGTGGCCCTAATCTCTGTTAGGGTCACCTAAGCCATGCTGCCGACGTTCGTCATCGGCCTCCGCGAAGGCGTCGAGGCCTCGCTGATCGTGGGGATCATCGCCGCCTTCCTGCGCCAGGAGGGCCGCCGCGACGCGCTGCGCTGGATGTGGCTGGGCGTCATCGCCGCCCTGGCCATCTGCGCCGCGGTGGGCATCGGGCTGCAGGTCCTCAACGCCGACCTCCCGCAGCGCGAGCAGGAGGGACTCGAGACCGTGGTCGCGCTCGTAGCCGTAGGGATGGTCACGTGGATGATCCTGTGGATGCGCAAGCACGCCCGGGGGATGGCCGGAGAGCTGCGCGAGAGCACGCGGGCCGCGCTGGCCCAGGGCTCGGTGGGCGCGCTCGTCGGTATGGCGTTCTTCGCGGTCATCCGCGAGGGGCTGGAGACCGCGGTGTTCCTGCTCGCCGCCTTCCAGAGCTCGACCAACGCCACCGCCGCCGGCTTCGGCGCGCTGCTCGGCGTGCTCGCCGCGGTGGCGATCGGTGCCGGCATCTACCGCGGCGGCGTCAAGATCAACCTGGCGCGGTTCTTCCGGGTCACCGGGTTCGTGCTCGTGCTGGTGGCGGCCGGCCTGGTCGCCTCGGCGGCGCACACCGCGCACGAGGCCGGCTGGCTCAACATCGGCCAGGCGCAGGCCGTGGACCTCAGCTGGCTCGTGGTGCCGGGCACCTGGACGGCGTCGCTGCTCACCGGCATGCTGGGCCTGCAGCCGCAGCCGGCCGTCATCGAGGTCGTCGCCTACCTCGTCTACCTCGTGCCGATGGCGCTGTTCGTGCTCTGGCCGCAGCGCCCGCGGCGGCTGGCGAGCGCGGCCGCCGTCCGCTCGGCCGGCACCGTCTCGGCGCTGCTGCTGCTCGTGCTGTTCCTCGCCGGCTGCGGCTCCTCCTCGTCGTCGTCGTCCGGCGCCGCGAGCGTGAAGGTGCAGCTCACCGACGCCGGCTGCTCACCCGCGCAGCTGAAGCTGGACGCCGGCCCGACCACCTTCTCGATCTCGAACGCCGGCACCGCGAAGGTCAGCGAGTTCGAGGTCCTGGACGGCGACCGCATCCTGGGGGAGAAGGAGAACCTCGCGCCCGGCCTGTCCGGCGACTTCACGCTGAATCTCAAGCCCGGCCGCTACGCCATCAGCTGCCCCGGCGGCACGAGCAGCGCCACCGGGGCGCTGGTCGTCGGCGGCACGGCGACCGCGGGCGCCGCGAGCCCCCGGCTCGATGCCGCCACCGCCTCCTACCGCAGCTACGTGGAGTCGCAGGCGGAGAAGCTCGTGGCGCGCACGCGGGTGTTCGCCGCCGCCGTCAAGGCGGGCGACGTGGCGAAGGCCAAGTCGCTGTTCGCGGCCACGCGGGCGCCGTACGAGACGATCGAGCCGGTGGCCGAGAGCTTCGGCGGGCTGGACCCGGCGATCGACGCGCGGGTCAACGACGTGGCCAAGGGCGACGAGTGGACCGGCTTCCACCGGATCGAGAAGGCGCTGTGGCAGGACGGCAGCACGAAGGGGATGGGCCCGGTGGCGGACAAGCTCGTGGCCGACGTGCAGCGGCTGGAGGACAAGGTCGAGGGGCTCACGTATGCGCCGGAGGAGCTGACCAACGGCGCCAACGGCCTGCTCGACGAGGTGTCCGCGTCGAAGATCACCGGCGAGGAGGACCGCTACTCGCACACCGACCTGTCGGACTTCGAGGCCAACGTCGACGGCTCGCAGACCACGTTCGGGCTGCTCGCGCCGGCGCTGCGCGCTCGCGACAAGGCGCTGGCCGAGCGGATCTCGCACCGCTTCGACGCGGTGAGCGCGGCGCTGGACTCGCTCAAGCGCGACGGCGGCTTCCCCAGCTACGACACGGTCGGCACCGCGCAGCGCCGGCAGCTCAGCCAGCTCGTGGACGCGCTCGCCGAGCCGATGTCCCAGGTGGCGGCCAAGCTGCAGGGCTGATGCGGGTCAGCCGGCGAGGGTTCCTCGGCCTCGCCGCCGCGGCCGGCGCGGGGGCCGCCGCGGGCGTGGCCACGGGCGCCTCCGACGGCGACGCGACCGAGTCCGGCGACGTCGTCCCGTTCTACGGCGAGCGCCAGGCCGGGATCGTCACCCCGGCGCAGGACCGCCTGCACATGGCGGCGTTCGACGTCTCGCCCGGCGTCTCGCGGGACGAGCTGCGCGACCTGCTGCGCGACTGGACGGCCGCGGCGTCGCGGATGACCGCCGGGCGGCTGGTGGGCGCGGTGGCGGACCCGCTCGCGCCGCCGCTCGACACGGGCGAGGCGGAGGGCCTGCCGCCCGCGCGGCTCACGGTCACGTTCGGCTTCGGCCCGGGGCTGTTCGACGAGCGCTTCGGGCTGGCGGGCGCGCGGCCCGCGGCGCTGCGCGAGCTCGAGCCGCTGCCGGGCGACGAGCTCGACCCCGACCGCTCCGGCGGCGACCTGTGCGTGCAGGCGTGCGCCGACGACCCGCAGGTGGTCTTCCACGCGGTGCGCAACCTGGCGCGGATCGGCCGCGGCGTGGTGACCATGCGCTGGTCGCAGCTCGGCTTCGGCCGGACCTCCCGGACCACCGCCGCCCAGGCCACGCCACGCAACCTGATGGGGTTCAAGGACGGCACGAACAACCTCACCGCCGAGGACGGCGCGCGGCTGCGCGAGCACGTCTGGGTGGGCGGCGAGGCCCCGGCCTGGCTGCGCGGCGGCACCTACATGGTGGCCCGGCGCATCCGCATGCTGATCGAGGTCTGGGACCGTGCCTCGCTGACCGACCAGGAGGAGACGATCGGCCGGGTGAAGGCGTCGGGCGCGCCGCTGGGCGGCCGCCTCGAGCACGACCCCGTGCGCCCGGCGGCGCTGCCGCCGGACTCCCACGTGCGGCTGGCACGGCCGGCGTCCAACGGCGGCGCCGCGCTGCTGCGCCGCGGCTACTCGTTCACCGACGGCTTCGACAACGAGCTCGGCCAGCTCGACGCGGGCCTGTTCTTCATCGCCTTCCAGCGCGACCCGCACCGCCAGTTCGCGGCGATCCAGCGCCGGCTGGGCCGCGCGGACAAGCTCAACGAGTACATCAAGCACACCGGCAGCGCGCTGTTCGCCATCCCGCCGGGCGTCCGCTCCGGCGGCTCGGCCGGCGACGGTCTGTTCAGCGCCTGAAGCGCGCCGCGTAAGGTGCGGGCATGCACGTGACCCCGCACATCGTCGTCCGCGGCGCGGCCGAGGCGGCCGCCTTCTACGAGCGGGCCTTCGGCGCGCAGGAGCGCAGCCGCGTCCCGGTCCCCGGCGACCGGATCATGTCCCTCGAGCTGGCGATCGGCGACTCGACGGTGATGCTGGCCGACGAGTTCCCGGAGATGGGCGTCGTCTCGCCGCTGACGGTGGGCGGGACCGCGACCGTGCTGCAGATCGACACCGACGACGTCGACGCGCTGTGGGAGCGGGCGGTCGCGGCGGGCGCCGAGGTCCTGCACGCGCCGGCGGACGGCTTCTGGGGCGAGCGCCACGGGCAGCTGCTCGACCCGTACGGCCACAAGTGGGGGCTCGCCCAGCGCATCCGCGACGTGCCGCACGACGAGATCGTGGCCGCGGCGGCCAAGCTGTTCGGGGGGTGAAGCGCCTTGCCGGGACCGGCGAACTGCGGCTGGGTGGGGAGGAGGTCGCCCTTGGGACGCCGTGAGATTCGAACGACGAATCGTTCGTGGTCGATTTCGTCGGCGCGACCCGCTCGGTCGCCCATGTTCGACCAGAACCGGCTCTGCTCAAGGTTTGAGGAGTAAACTTAGTCCCCAGAAATACGTATGAAGTTCCCTCACCACCGCCGACGGCACAACCGAAACGAAGCTCCTTATCTGTGCTCGTCTTCAGCGTCAACCGGGTCCGGTAGCGGCGGTGCGTGTGCGTGGTAGGCGGTGCGGGTCGGGTGCGCGCGGACGCCCAGCCTTATCTCGGTC
>JAICUS010000522.1 GCA_025935735.1 Solirubrobacteraceae bacterium
ACCTGGCGCGCCTGCTGCTCGTGCAGGTGGAAGACGCCGGTCAGCATGCCGGCCTCGCCGGGGTCGAGCTTGCCGCCGGTGACCGACTCCTGGATGAGCACCCGCAGCTCCTCCGGCGACTCGCCCTCGTCCAGCTGGCCGGTGGTGCGGGCGCCGAGCAGCCGCAGGACCGCGTTGGCGGCCATGTTGAGCAGCTCGATGAACGGGTGGAAGACCTTCGAGAAGGCGAGCAGCGGCGGCGCGACCCGGCGGGCCACCGCCTCGGCCTTCTGGATCGAGTAGATCTTCGGGACCTGCTCGCCCAGCGTGATGTGGATCGCCGTGATGATCAGGTAAGAGAGCGCCAGCGAGATCGTGGTGGAGACCCAGTGCGGCACGCTCTCGCCGAACAGGCCCTCGAGCAGCCGGCCGACCGACGGCTCGCCCAGGAAGCCCAGGCCCAGCGAGGTCAGGGTGATCCCGACCTGCGCCGCCGACAGGTAGCGCGAGAGGTCGTCCATGATCAGGACGGCCTGGCGAGCGCCGTGCTTGCCTTCCGCCGCATCCTCCTGCAGGTGTGCCTTGCGCGAGCGCACGAACGCGAACTCCGCCGCCACGAAGAACGCGTTGATGAGGACCAGCACCAAGACCGCCAGCAACAGCAGGGCGATCATCGGCGGTCCTCGCGACTACTTCGGGAAGGATCGTCGTCGTTCATGAAGGGCGACGGGACTGAATGGTACCCGGCTACCCGGCCACCAGACCGTCGATGCGCTGCGCCATCGCGTGATCGTTGTCGGTCACGCGCCCCTCGGAGTGTGTCGTGAGCGTCAGCCGGACCTTGTTCCAGCCGTGGACGAGGATGTCCGGGTGGTGGTTGACCTCCTCGGCGGCGTCGGCCACCCGGTTCACGAACGCCATCGCGCCCCGGAAGTCGTCGAACTCGAGGTCGCGCACGAGGGCCTCGCCCTCCTGCCGCCATACTGAGCCTGCCGCCATGCGCATCGTCTCCTTGGTGCCGTCCGCCACAGAAACCCTCTTCGCCCTGGGCGCGGGCGACCAGGTCGTCGCCGTCACCCACGAGTGCGACTACCCCGTGGGCGTGGTTGATCTTCCCAGAGTCACCCGCGACGTGATCGGGCCTGGCCTGGCGGCTGACGAGATCGACCGCGCCGTGCGCGAGCTCACCGCCGCGGGCCGGTCGATCTACGAGCTCGACGCCGCCGCGCTGCGCGCGCTGCGCCCCGACCTCATCGTCACCCAGGCGCTGTGCTCGGTGTGCGCGGTGTCGGTGGACGACGTGCGGGCGATCGCGGAGACGCTCGACCCCGTCCCCCGGATCGTCTCGCTGGACCCGCACACGCTCGGCGAGGTGCTCGGCGACGTGCGCACGCTCGCCCAGGCGGTGGGCGCCAAGGACGCCGGCGTCGACCTCGTGCGGGACGCCGCCGCGCGCATCGACCGCGTGCGGCTGGCCGTGCGCGGCGCCGACCCGGTGCGCGTGGCCGCGCTCGAGTGGCTGGACCCCGTGTTCGTGGGCGGCCACTGGGTGCCGCAGCTGATCGAGCACGCGGGCGGCGAGGACGTCCTCGGCCTGCCGGGCGAGCCGTCCTTCGAGACCACCTGGGAGGCGGTTGCGGGCGCGCGCCCGCAGGTCGTGGTGGTCATGCCGTGCGGCTACGACGTGGCGCGCGGGTTGGCGGAGGCGGAGCGCTACGCGCCCGAGCTGGCGGCGCTCGGCGCCGACCGGATCGTCGTGGCCGACGCCTCCGCCTGGTTCTCCCGGCCGGGCCCGCGGCTGATCGAGGGCCTGGAGTGGCTGGGGCACGTGCTGCACCCGGACCGGGTGCCGGAGCGCGAGGTGGTTGGCCGTGCGGCGGCGGAGCGGGACCGGCGAACTGCGGCTGGGTAGAGAAGTGGTCCCTTCGGGGCGGTTTCGCCGGGTCCGGTGATCGGTTTGCAATCCCGACTATTCCGGTTGAGCTACTTCAGGCACGTATAGCATGCCTGGAGTACCACACGTGAAAGAGGTGTGTCACCGACGTGTGCGCTTCCGGTCGATCATCGCGCCCAGGCCGGGGACACGCGCACACCCGACCCTCCAGACCGGACCCAAGGCCGACCTCCTCCCTACCCAGCCAGCCGTTCGCCGGCGCCCCCACGCGGCACCGGAGGCTCAGCCCGCGCTGAGCACCGACCCCGCGACGGCAGCGGCGCTCAGCACCACGCAGAACGCGATCGCCGGCGCCAGCGACGCCCGCCGCTGCGCGAAGTGCTCGACCGCGAACGCGGCGATGATGCCGCCGATGAGCCCGAACAGGTGCGCGCCGTAGGCGATGTGCGAGCCGGGCAGGAACGTGATGACCAGGTTCAGGGCGAGGACGGGCAGGAGGCCGGTCTGCATGAGGCTCATGTTGCGGTTGCGCGCCATCACCAGCGCCGCGCCGAACAGGCCGAAGATGGCGCCCGAGGCGCCTACCGCGCGGGCGTCGGGCTCGAGCAGCAACACGCCCAGCGAGCCGCACAGCAGCGAAGCGAAGTAGATGCCCAGGTAGCGCGCGTGGCCCAGCGCCGGCTCGATCATCCGCCCCAGCCAGAACAGCGCGTACATGTTCAGCAGCAGGTGGAAGATGTTGTTCGGGTCGTGCATGAACCCGTTGGTGACGAGCTTCCACCAGTCGCCCTGCGCGATGCCGCCGGAGGTCAGCGAGAGGTCGAAGTAGGCGCGGGCGCTCGTGCGCGCGCCCAAGTAGATCGCCACGTTGACCGCGATCAGCACGTAGGTGGCGATCGGCTCGACCGCCATCGAGCGCATCGTCCGCACCGGCGTGCGCTGGCGCGCGCAGTCCGGGCAGCGCATGCCCACCGTCGTCGGCGTCATGCAGTCGGTGCAGATCGGGTTGCCGCAGTTCGAGCACGAGACGCCGGTCTCGACCCGCGGATGGCGGTAGCACGTGGGCATCGCGCGCGACGCTAGCAGCGGCGCTTTAAGGATGGATTCGCTCGCCCGCCTCGAGCATGGCGACGAACTTCGCCAGCCGGCGGGCGCGCGTCTCCGGGCGCTTGGCGTCCTGCAGGCGATGCAGGATCGCGTAGCGGTTCCGGCTGTCCAGGCTCCCGAAGAACTCGCGCGCGGCCGGCCGCGCGGCCAGCTCGGCCGCGAGGTCGTCCGGCACCGTCGACGTGCTCTGCGGGTCGTAGGCCGCGTCCCAGCGCCCGTCGGCCCGCGCGCGCTCCACCTCGGCCAGCCCGGCGGGCTGCATCGCGCCCGACTCGATCAGCGCCTCGGCCTTTCCCCGGTTGACCTTCGACCACTTGCTGCGCGCCCGCCGCGGCACGAACCGCTGGACATAGTGCGTCTCGTCGCCCTTGCCCACCTGGGCGTCGATCCAGCCGTAGCAGAGCGCGACCTCGAGCGCCTCGTCGTGCGTGACGCTCGGGATGCCCGAGCCGCGGCGGGCGAAGCGGATCCACACGCCGTCCGGCGTGTCCGCGTGGCGGTCGGCGAGGAACTGCGCGAACGCCTCGCGCGACGGGAACTCCGCGGTCACGTGGTGGCGATGAGGATCGGCGCGGTCGTCGGCGCGGGCGAGCCGCCGCGCGGCTCGCTGGACACCATCACCTTGTCGATGCCGTCGACGTCGCCCACGTTCGCAGTGGCCGAGCCGTCGCTGCGCGGCGTGAACAGCGCCGCGGTCGGCTCGGGCGCGTGCCCGTCGCGCTGCAGCCACACCTGGTAGACGTGCCCGGCGGCGGGCTCGGGGAGCCCGCGCGCGACCAGCACCGCGTTGCCGCCCGACACGTCGAGCTCGGCGGACGCGCTCGCGGTCAGCCCGGCCGCACGCTGGAAGTGCACCGTCTGCCCGCTCGAGCCGCCGAACTCCAACGCGCCCGCGCCCAGGCCGATCAGCAGCGCCGCGCAGGCCAGCGCGGCCACCGCCGGCGCCGGGAAGGTGAAGCGCGGCCAGGCGAAGCGGCGCCGCGGGCGCTCGTCGGGCTCGCGGGCGCCCTGCAGCAGCGCGGCCTCGCGCTCCACCTCGGCCATGATCCGCGCCTTCAGCGCGGGCGGCGGGCGCATCGGCGGCGCGGCCACGGGCAGCGCCTCGGCGGCGATCCGCAGCTCCTCGAGCTCCTCGCGGCAGGCCGGGCAGCCCTCCAGGTGCGCCTCGAACTCGGCGCGCTCGGGCTCGGGCAGCGCACCGAGCAGATAGCCGGCCGCCGCGTCGTCCCAGCGCTCGTGCGCGCTCATAGGTCAACCTCTTGGTTGTCGCGGCCCGGATAGGGTCGTGCGGCCGGCTCCCGCCGGGAGAGGGCCTCGTGCGCTGGCCTGTGTGAAGGCCCTCGTGAGACCTGCCCCTCCCGGCGGGGTGGGCTGCCGCA
>JAICUS010000315.1 GCA_025935735.1 Solirubrobacteraceae bacterium
GCTGCTTGAGGTCCTCGATCGAGTAGATGTCGTGGTGCGGCGGCGGCGAGATGAGGCCGACGCCCGGCGTGGTGAACCGGATCGAGCCGATGTAGCGGTCGACCTTGTGGCCCGGCAGCTGGCCGCCCTCGCCCGGCTTGGCGCCCTGGGCCATCTTGATCTGCAGCTCGTCGGCGTTGACCAGGTAGTTGACGTTGACGCCGAAGCGGCCGGACGCCACCTGCTTGATCGCCGAGCGCCGCAGGTCGCCGTTCGGGTCGGGCTTGTAGCGGACCGGGTCCTCGCCGCCCTCGCCGGTGTTCGACTTGCCGCCGAGCCGGTTCATGGCGATGGCCAGCGTCTCGTGCGCCTCGCGCGACAGCGAGCCGAGCGACATCGCGCCGGTGACGAAGCGCTTGACGATCTCGCTCGCGGGCTCGATCTCCTCCAGCGGCAGCCAGTCGGACTCCGGCAGCTCGCGGAACGCCAGCAGCCCGCGCAGCGTCGCCCGCCGCGCGGCGTCCTCGTTGACGAGCTTGGCGTACTCGTCGTAGGTCGGCTGCCCGCCGTGACGCACGGAGTGCTGGAGCAGCGCGATCGTCTCCGGGTTCCACATGTGGTGCTCGCCCTCGCGCCGCCAGGCGTAGATCCCGCCGACGGGGAGAAGGTCGTCCAGGGCCACGCCGAACCCGCGCGCATGGCGCTCCAGGGTCTCGATCGCCAGCACCTCGGCGTCGATGCCGCCGATCCGCGACGCCGTGCCGGTGAAGTGGCGCTCCACCAGCGACTCCGCGAGGCCGACCGCCTCGAAGATCTGCGCGCCGTTGTAGGACTGGATGGTGGAGATCCCCATCTTGGAGATCGTCTTGAGCAGGCCCTTGGCGATGCCCTTGACCACGTTCCACTCGGCGGTCCCGTAGTCGTCGACGCCGGGGACGCGGCCGTCCCGCACCAGCTCGGCCAGCGTCTCCCACATCAGGTACGGGTTGATCGCGCTCGCGCCGTAGCCGATGAGCGTGGCGAAGTGGTGGACCTCGCGCGGCTCGCCGGACTCGAGCACGAGCCCGGTCTGCAGCCGCGTGCCCTCGCGGACCAGGTGGTGGTGGACGCCGGCCACGGCGAGCAGCGCCGGGATGCCCGCGCGCTCGCGCGAGACCGCGCGGTCGGACAGGATGAGGATGTTGACGCCGTCGGCCAGCGCGGCGTCGGCCTCGGCGCACACGCGCTCCAGCGCCCGCACCATCCCCTCCGGGCCCTCGGCCACCGGCCAGGTGGTGTCCAGCGTGCGGGCGGCGAACACCGACGAGTCGACGTGGCGCAGCTTCTGCAGCTCGCGGTCGAACAGGATCGGCGTCTGCATCGAGAGCTGGTGCGCGTGCTCGGGCGTCTCGGCCAGCAGGTTGCGCTCCGAGCCGACGCCGGTGCCGACGCTCATCACGATCGCCTCGCGGATCGGGTCGATCGGCGGGTTCGTGACCTGCGCGAACAGCTGCTTGAAGTAGTTGAACAGCGGCGGCTGGCGGTCCGACAGCACCGCGAGCGCCGCGTCGTTGCCCATCGAGCCGATCGGCTCCTCGGCCTTGGCGGCGGTGGGCGCGAGCAGCACCCGCAGGTCCTCCTGCGTGTAGCCGAACGCGCGCTGGCGGGCGTGCAGCGGCTCGGCCGGCGCCGGATGCTCGGGGCCGTCCGGCAGGTCGCCCAGGTGGACGATCCCGCGCTCGAACCACTCGCCGTAGGGCTGCGCGCCGGCCACCTCGCGCTTGACCTCGCCGTCGTCGACGATCCGCCCGCGGGCGATGTCGACCAGGAACAGCTTGCCCGGCTGCAGGCGGCCCTTGCGCTTGACGTTCTCGGGCGCCTCGTCCATCACGCCGGTCTCCGACCCCAGGACCACCCAGCCGTCCTTGGTCTCCAGCCAGCGGCCGGGCCGCAGGCCGTTGCGGTCGAGCGTCGCGCCGATGACCTGCCCGTCGGTGAACGCCACGGCGGCCGGCCCGTCCCACGGCTCCATCAGGCAGGAGTGGAACGCGTAGAAGCCCTTGAGGTCCTCCGGCAGGTCGTCCCGGTTCTCGTAGGCCTCCGGGATCATCATCATCACGGCGTGCGGCAGGCTGCGGCCGGCCAGCACGAGCAGCTCGAGCACGTTGTCGAACGTCGCGGAATCGCTGCCCGCCGGGCGCACGACCGGCAGGACCTTCGGCAGGTCGTCGCCGAACAGCTCGGACGCCAGCTGCGACTCGCGCGCGCGCATCCAGTTGACGTTGCCGCGCAGCGTGTTGATCTCGCCGTTGTGGGCGATCATCCGGTACGGGTGCGCGAGCTCCCAGCTCGGGAACGTGTTGGTGGAGAAGCGCGAGTGGACCAGCGCCAGCGCGGTCTTGGTCCGCGGGTCGGCCAGGTCGGGGTAGTAGCCCAGCAGCTGCGGGCTCGTCAGCATCCCCTTGTAGACGATCGTCCGGCTGCTGAACGACGGGACGACGAGGTCCGGGCCGGCGGCGATCTCGGCCACCCGGCGGATCACGTAGAGCTTGCGCTCGAACGCGTCCTGGTCGGCGGCGAGCTCGTCGGAGGCGGCGACGACGAGGTGCTTGACGTAGGGCGCGTAGAGGTTGGCGGTGATGCCGACGTAGTCCTTGTCGACGGGCACGTCGCGCCAGCCGACGACGCGCTGGCCCTCGGCGCGGACCGTCTGCTCGAGCAGGCGCTCGAGCGTCTCCCGGCGCGCGCGCTCGCGCGGGAGGAAGCACACGCACACGCCGTAGGCGCCCGAGGGCGGCAGGTCCTCGTCCAGCACCCCGCGCAGGAACTCGTCCGGCAGCTGGAGCAGCATGCCGGCGCCGTCGCCCGTGTTCGGATCGGCGCCCGCCGCGCCGCGGTGCTCGAGGTTCTCGAGCGCGACGATCGCGCGCTCCACGGTCTCGTGCGACGGCGTGCCGTCGAGCTTGGCCACGAACGCCACACCGCAGGCGTCGTGCTCGTAGGACGGGTCGTAGAGGCCGACGCGGCCCCGTGGGCGTTCAGGCATGGGCGGGCGGACGGGTGGGGGTAACGGGACCCCATCCGAGGGCTCGGAAGGGACCGCAAAGGTAGCAATGGCACCGGCGCACCCCCAGGCCCAAAGGCGGGGCCGATGCTTCAGACGCAGCGTTCAGCGGCTCCTGGCCGCGCCGTGGCGCAACATTGTTGCGTTGTTATGCGCCCGCGAGGACGCCGCCGCGGACCTCGTCATAGACCGCGGCGACCTCGCGCGACAGCGCCGGCCAGGCGAACCGCGCGCGCACGTCCTCGGCGGCCGCGGCGCCGCGCCGGCGGCGCTCGCCGGGCCGGTTGACCGCCTCCACCAGCGCGTTGGACAGCCCGACGACGTCGTCGGGCTCGACCAGCCAGCCGGTGCGCCCGTGGTCGACGATGTCGGCGGGCCCGTGCGCGTCGACGGCGATCGCCGGCAGCCCGCAGGCCATCCCCTCCACCAGCACCTGGCCGAACTGCTCGCGCACCGACGGCAGGACGACCGCGTCGGTGGCCGCGAGGATGTCCGGCAGCTCGTGGTGCTCGTGCCAGCCGGCCAGGAAGACGTCCTCGGCCCCGATGCGGTGGACCGTGTCCAGCGGGTGCTCGCCCTCCCACTCGCCGGGGAACCCGCCGACCAGCACGAGCGGGGCGCGCCGGTCGAATCCCGGGCGGGCGCGCGCGTAGGCCTCGATCAGCAGCGGCAGCCGCTTGACCTCGGTGAAGCGGCCGACGTAGAGCAGCACCGGCGCGTCGTCGCGGAACGCGGAGACGTCGTCGTAGCGCACGGTCTCGCCGTCCGGCCCCCAGCCGCGCGGCTCGTCCACGAGCATCCGCTTCCACAGGGCCGCGTGGTCGACGTGACGGGGCGTGAACGTCTCCGGGTCGAAGCCGTTGGGGATCAGCACGTAGCGGCCGACGTCGACGTCCAGCAGCCGCTCCGCCCGCTCGATCTGGGACTCCGAGAGCACGATCAGCCGCTCACAGCCGGCCGCCCAGTCGCGCAGCCGCGCCGCCCACTCGCGCCCGTGCGCCCAGCGGTCCGGATCGCGCTGGATCGCCTCCAGCATCAGCAGCTCGGTGCCGTGCAGGTGGCCGACCACCGGGACGCCGGGGGCCGCCCGGCGCGCGGCCTCATACAGCGGCGTGAGGTGGTGCAGGTGCAGGATGTCCGCACGCGCCGCGTCGACCGACTGCAGCGCCCGCGCCCAGGCGGCCACCTGGTGCTCGGCCTGGTGCGCGTCCAGGCAGGCGAACACGCGGTCCGGCGCGCCCACCCGGTCCTCGTAGGAGGGGTGCAGCGGCGGGTCGGCGGCCAGCGGGTCCGGCGCCTCCAGCGCCCCGGTCATGTCCACGGGCCGGATGTCGAGCCCGCGATAGAAGGCCCCCGCGTCGCCCGGGTGGCCGGGCAGGCTGACCGAGCCGGACAGCAGCGTGACGTCCCAGCCGGCGCGCGGCAGCGTGGCCGCGAGGTTGCGGGCGACGTGCGCCGAGCCGCCGCGCGGATAGAAGAGCAGGCCCATCAGGGCCCGCGGTCGCTGTGACCCGGACGTTGCCAGGCCGTGAACATACCCTGAGCGCGGTCGCTCAAGACGGGACGGGCACCCGTCGACTACCCAGTCCATGACGGCGACCCGCGACGCGACGCATTTCTCCTGTTCGCTGTCCGCTGTCATGATCGCCCGGCTGCACGACTTCGGCGGCCAGGACGCGGTCGCGCGCCTGCTGGGCGAGGCCGGGAGCCCGCGCTCGCTCGAGTACCTGCTCGACACCGGCAACTGGATCTCCTACGACGAGGCCGTCGCCCTCTGGCGGGCGGGCGCGCGGATCACCCGCCACCCCCAGTTCGCCCGCGCGGTGGGCGAGGACGCCGGCCGGCGCCTCAACAGCTCCGCCGTGGCCGCGCTGCTGCGCTCGCTCGGCTCGCCCGAGGAGGTCTACCGGCGGATCGCCGACAGCTGCTCGCGCTTCAGCACGGTCGCACGGCTGCGCTGCCTCGACGTGGCGCCCGGCCGGGCGGAGATCGAGTCGACGGCGGGGGAGGGCTTCCCGCGCGACCCGGACCACTGCGCCTGGACGTGCGGGCTGCTCACCCAGAGCACGGTGCTGTTCGGGCTGGCGCCGGCGCGCATCGCGCACACCGAGTGCGCGGCGCTGGGCGCCCCGGCCTGCCTCTACACGCTCGAGTGGGACCCGGTGGGCGAGGCCGCCGGCTCGGCCTACGCGGACTCGCTGCAATACCAGCTCGCGGCCATGCGCGAGCGCCTCGCCGGCGTGTTCGCCACCGCCGCCGACCTCATCGGCACCGAGGACCTCGCCGGCGTCCTGGCCCGCATCACCGACCGCGCCGCGGTCGAGGTGCGCGCGCCGCGCTACCTGCTCGCCGTCCGGACCGAGGCGGGGCTGCACGTCCACCACAAGGGCTTCTCGGAGCCCGAGGCGTGCGCGCTGGCCACGCAGCTCCCCGAGGCGTCGGACTCCTGCCTCGCCGTCGCGGTCCGCTCCAGCCGCCGCGACTACGGCCGGCTCGTGGCCATGCACGACCACGGCGGGCGCTTCTTCGACCACGAGCGGACGCTGCTGGAGCTCTACGCGCGCTACGCCGCGGCGGCGCTGGACAGCGCCACCGCGCTGGCCGAGGCCAAGCGCCGGCACGAGCAGGCCAACGCGCTGCTGCGCCTCGCCCGGGCGCTCGCTTCCGCGGGCACCAGCGGCGAGGTCGCCCAGCGGCTCGTCGACGCGGTGCCCGACGTCGTCGACTGCGACCGCGTCTGCGTCTACCTGTGGGACGGCGAGCACATCACGCTGCGCGCCGGCGGCGACGGCGACGAGCACAGCGCGCCGCCGCAGCCGGGCGGAGCCGTCGAGCGGCTGGTCCGCGACCCCCGGCCCGACCCGATCTTCGTCACCCCCCACGCGGGCGACGCGGGGCTGCGCCGGATCGCCGCGCGGCTGGGCACGCTGGCCACCATCCTCGTGCCGCTGATCTCCCGTGGCAGCTTCCTCGGCCTGCTCACCGTCGCCGTCCGCACCCGCCCGGAGCGCCTCGAGGCCACGCCGGACCTGCTCGACCGGCTCTCCGGCGTCGCCGCGCAGGCCACCACGGCGCTGGAGAACGGCCGACTGCTGGACCAGATCACCCACCAGGCGCTGCACGACAGCCTCACCGGCCTGGCCAACCGCGCGCGGCTGACCCAGCGGATGCACGAGGCGGTGGACCGCGACCAGCGCCCCTGCACGGTGCTCTACATCGACCTCGACGACTTCAAGCCGGTCAACGACCAGCTCGGGCACGACGTGGGCGACCAGCTGCTGATCGCCGTCGGCGACCGGCTGAGCCGCTGCACGCGCGCGGGCGACGTCGTCGGGCGCCTGGGCGGCGACGAGTTCGCCGTCGTGCTGGACCCGGACGCGCCCGCGGCGACCGTCGCCGCCCGCATCGAGGAGATGCTGGCCCGGCCGTTCGAGGTCGACGGCCGGACGGTGCACGTGCGCGCCAGCATCGGCCGGGCGAGCTTCCCGGACGACGCGCGCGACGCGGCCGAGCTGCTGCGCGCCGCCGACGCGGCGATGTTCGCCTGCAAGCGCTCGCACCGCGCCGGCGCGTAGGTCACCATGCAGCGGTGAGCGCGCACGCGCATCACCACCACCATCACGCGCCGGCGGACGCCTCCGCCCGCCGGCTGGCCATCGCGCTGGCGCTGCTGCTGGGCCTGATGGCGCTCGAGGTGGTGGCCGGCCTGCTCGCGCAGTCGCTGGCGCTGCTCTCCGACGCGGCGCACATGCTCACCGACGCGGGGGCGCTCGCGCTCGCGCTGGTGGCGCTGCGGCTGGCCGCCCGGCCGGCGGAGGGCGCGATGACCTACGGCCTGCGGCGGATGGAGATCCTGTCGGCCCAGTTCAACGGCGCGACCCTGCTCGTGCTGGGGCTGCTGATCGTCTACGAGGGCATCCGGCGGCTCGTCACGCCGCCGGACGTGGAGGGCGGCGTCGTGCTCGCCGTCGCGCTGGTGGGCGTGGCGGTGAACCTGGTCGCCACCTGGGTCCTGCACGGCGCGGACCGGCGCTCGCTGAACGTCGAGGGCGCCTTCCAGCAC
>JAICUS010000200.1 GCA_025935735.1 Solirubrobacteraceae bacterium
CCGTCCGTGGGCGGCGAGAAGGAGATCGAGGCGGGCGGCGGCGACGTCGGCGCCGTCCTGCGCTCGCTCGCCTCCCAGCACCCCGCGACCGAGTCGCAGCTGTTCGGCACCGACGGGCAGCTGAACCGCTACGTCAACGTCTACCTCAACGACGAGGACGTCCGCGTGCTGGACGGCCTCGACACCTCGGTCGGCGAGTCCGACACGCTGGTGATCCTGCCCGCGATGGCGGGCGGCAGCGCATGAAGACCCCCTGAGCGGGTACCGTCGCGGCCGTGGCGTCACGCACCCTGCGGCCGCTGAGCATCGGCGAGATCCTGGACGCGGGGATCAAGGTCTTCGTGCGCCACTGGAAGGTGCTGACGCTGTGCGTGGTGGCGCTGGTGCTGCCGCTCAGCATCATCCGAGTGCTCCTGCAGGCGTCGATCGACCCGGACGCGTTCAAGACCGGCGACACCACGACGACCAGCGCCGACGTCGGCCCGGCCCTCGTCGGCTACGTCATCTCGTTGCTCATCTCCGGCCTCGCGACGCTGGTGACGTTCACCGCATGCTTCAAGGCGGTGGCCGACGCCTGGCTGGGCGCTGAGCCGGAGGTCGGGCGCTCGCTGCGCTTCGGGGCGCGACGGCTCGGCAAGGTGCTGCTGGCCTGGATCGTGTGGGTGCTGGCGCTGGTCCTGGCCTTCATCGCGCTGATCGTCCCCTGGGTGTACTTCAGCGTCGCCTGGTGCCTGACGCTGCCGGTCCTGCTGTTCGAGGGGGTCGGCGTGTTCAAGGCGATGGGCCGCTCGCGCAGCCTCGTCAAGGGCCGCTGGTGGCCGACGCTCGGGCTGTTGCTCGTCGGCTACCTGCTCGTGTCGATCATCGCCGGAGTCATCCAGGGCGTCCTGGTCGGCGTCGCCGTCGGGTCGCAGGCGGGCACCGTCCCGGCCGCGATCGCCTCGGTCATCGGCGCCACGATCGCCGCCGCGATCACGCGCCCGTACCTCGCCGCGGTGCTGACGATCCTGTACTTCGACATGCGCGTGCGCAAGGAGGGGTTCGACCTGCAGCTCTTGGCCGAGGGCCTCGGGCAGCCGCACGACCCCGACGCGCCGCTGCCCGCGCCGCTGATCGGCGAGGACTTCACGCCGGAGCAGAAGGCCGCCGCGCCGTATTGGCCGCCGCCGCCGGGCTGGACGCCGCCGCCGGCGAGCGAGCCCGAGCCCGAGCCCGCGCACGCGGCCTGGCAGCCGCCGTCGGCCGCGGATGGCCTGCGGGGGCGGCCGGCCGGCGAGGCGCCGGAGCGCGCCGAGCCGCCGCCCGCGCCGGCCGGCGATGACCAGCCGGAGCCGGAGAAGCCCAACCGCAGCCGGGCCGACTGGCTGCCGCCCGAGGCCCCCCGCGGCCCGGGAGGGCTGTGAGCCGCACCCGGCGGGCGCCGGCCGGCCGCCGCGCGGCGCTCGTCTTCGGCGCCCTCGTCGCACTCCTCCTGGCCACCGCGGGCCCGGCGCGGGCCGAGTCCGTCTCGCCGGCCCAGCTGCGCGCCCTCGCCGCCCGGGCGGTCGATGACCCTGGAGCGCTGGCCGAGCTGCGGCGCGTCGACCGGGTCGGCGACCGCCGGGTCGACATCGCGGGGGCGCTGCGCGGCGCCCGCGGCGCCGCGCTGCGGGCGCGGCTGCGGCAGCTGGCCGGGCCGGCGGTCGCGGCTCCCGCCGCCGGAGCGCGGGCGGACGCGCGGGACATCCTGGCCGAGCGCCGCTTCCGCGGGTCCGACCTGCCGGGGCCGTTCCACGGGCTGCTCGAGCGGCTCTCGCGCTGGGCGCACAAGCTCGACGGCGTCTTCAACTGGCTGAACGACCGCCTGCCCGGCGGCGGCGGCGTGGTGTGGATCGTGCTGGCGGCGCTCGTGTGCGCGATTGCGGCGTTCGTGGCCCGCCGCGTGCTCTCCGGGCGCGTCCGCGCGTCGGAGGCCGCCGCCGCGGCCGCCGGCCCGGCGCACGAGGACGCCCGCGCGTTGGAGCGCCGGGCGGACGCGGCCGAGGCCGCCGGCGACCTCGAGACCGCGCTGCGGCTGCGCTTCCGCGCCGGGCTGCTGCGGCTCGACGAGCGCGGGGCGATCGAGTTCCGGCCGTCGATCTCCACCCACGAGGTCCGGCGCGCGCTGCGCTCGGAGGACTTCGACTCGCTCGCCGCCACCTTCGACGACGTCGTCTACGGCGGCCGCCCGCCGGCAGAGGACGACCTCTCCTCCGCGCGCGAGCGCTGGCCCCGTGTCGTGGGGAGCGCCCGATGACTTTGCCGGCCGACCCCCGGGCTCGGGCCGCCGTGTTCATCGTCGGCGGGCTCGTCGCTCTCGCCGTGCTGCTGCGGGTCATCGACGCGCTGCTGCCCGAGCCGCACGGCCCGACCTCGTCGTCGTACGCCACCTCGCCGCAGGGCCTGGCCGCCTACGCCTCGCTGCTCGCCCGCCACGGCCACCCGGTCCGCCAGGTGCGCGTGCCGGTGGCCGACCGCCGCCCGCGGCCGGGTGAGACGCTCGTCGTGCTCGACCCCGGCGTGGTCGCGCCCGGCGAGGCGCGGGCGATCGGCGACTGGGTGCGCTCCGGCGGGCGGCGCGTGGCCGGCGGCAGCGACGCCTCCTGGCTGGACGCGGTGCTGTCGCGCCCGCCGGAGCTCGACGCCGGCGCGCCGGTCGACCGCCGCGTGCTCGCCCCGGTGCCCGAGACGGCAGGCGTGAGCGTCGTGCGCAGCGACGGCGAGGGCTGGAGCGGGGCGGGCGCCGCCCTGCCCGCGATCGGCCCTCCCCGCCGGCCGCTGCTGGTCACCGCGCGCGCGGGGCGCGGCTCGGTCGCGCTGCTGGCCGACCCGGGCGTGCTGCAGAACCGGCGGCTCGGGCAGGCGGACGCGGCGGCGCTCGGGCTCGCGCTGGCCGGCGGCCCGGGAGGCCGGCCGGTCGCCTTCCTGGAGACCGTCCACGGCTATGGCACGGCGCGCGGGTTCGGCGGCCTGCCCACCCGCGTGAAGTGGCTGCTGGCCGGGCTGGCGCTGGCCGCGCTCGCCGCCGTGTGGGCGGTGGGCCGGCGGCTCGGCCCGCCCGAGGATCCGGAGCGCCCGCTGCCGCCGCCGCGGGTCGAGTACGTCGACGCGCTCGCCGCCGCGCTCGTGCGCGCGGAGGGGCGCAAGCGCGAGGAGGTCAAGCCGTGAAGGAGCTGCACGAGCGCGTGGCGGGCGAGGTGGGCAAGGTCGTGGTCGGCCAGCAGGAGGCGCTCGAGGACGTGCTGGCCGCGCTCGCGCTCGGCGGCCACGTGCTGCTCGAGGGCGTCCCCGGCGTGGCCAAGACGCTGCTGGCCTCGGCGGTCGCCCGGGCGCTGGGGCTGGAGTTCCGCCGCCTGCAGTTCACGCCGGACATGCTGCCCTCCGACGTGACCGGGACGATGGCGCTGCGCGGCGGCGAGCTCGTCTTCCGGCCCGGGCCGGTGTTCGCCGGCATCGTGCTGGCCGACGAGATCAACCGCACGCCGCCCAAGACGCAGGCCGCGCTGCTGGAGGCGATGCAGGAGCGCCAGGTGACCGTCGACGGCGAGCCGCACCCACTGCCCGACCCGTTCATCGTCCTGGCCACGCAGAACCCGGTCGAGTACGAGGGCACCTACCCGCTGCCCGAGGCCCAGCGCGACCGCTTCCTCGTGCACGTGGCCATCGGCTACCCGGACGAGGCGCAGGAGCGGGCGATGCTCCGGCTCGGCCGCCGCGGCGTGGCGCCGACCGCGCTGGAGGACGTCGCGGTGGTGGCGAGCGCCGGCGACCTGCTCGAGGCGCGCGCCGAGGTCGACGCCACCGAGGTGGGCGACGAGGTGATCGGCTACGTCGTCGCGCTCGTGCGCCGCACGCGCAACCTGCCGTCGGTCCACCTGGGGGCGAGCCCGCGCGCCGCGGTGCACCTGCTGGGCGCCGCCAAGGCCGCCGCCCGGCTGGCCGGGCGCGCTTACGTGACCCCCGACGACGTGCAGCGGATGGCCGCGCCGGTCCTCCGCCACCGCCTGGTCCTCACCCCCGAGGCCGAGCTAGAGCGCGCCACGCCGGGCGGCGCGATCCGCGCGGCTCTCGAAGACGTCCCGGTACCACGTTGAAGGGGTCAGACCCCTTGAGTGGGGGCGACTCAAGGGGTCTGACCCCTGGTGGGGGCGCGGCGTGAGCCCGACGCCGCGCGCGGCGGTCGTGCTCGGCGTGATCGCCGTGGCCGCGCTGCTCGTGCCGCTCGGGCTGGTGCTGCTCGCGGCCGTGGCGCTGGCGGCGGCGGTCGCCGTCGACGTGGTCGCGGCCCGGCGGGCGCCGGAGGTGCGGCGCGACGTGCCGGAGGTGCTCTCGCGCGGCGTGCCCGGCGAGCTGCGGGTGCGGGCGCCGGCGCCGCCCGGCGGGGCGCTGCGGGTGCGCCAGCCGGCGCCGCCGGGGCTGGCGGTCGAGCCGCCCGAGGGGGAGGGCGGCTTGGAGGCGGCGGTGGTGGCCGGCGTGCGCGGGCGCCATGTGCTGCCGGCGGTGGCGGCCCGGGTCACCGGGCCGCTGGGACTGGCCCGCTGGGACCACGCGCGCGGCGGGACGGCCGAGGTGCGGGTCTTCCCCGACCTGCGGACCGCGCGCCGTCTGGCGCTGGCCGTGGCCCGCGGCCGCTTCCGCGACACGGGCGCGACCGCGCGCGGGCCGCTCGGCCTCGGCACGGAGTTCGAGCTCGTGCGCGACTACGAGCCCGACGACGACATCCGCCAGGTCAACTGGCGCGCCACCGCCCGCCTCGGGCGGCCGATGAGCAACCAGTACCGGCTCGAGCAGGACCGCGACCTGATCCTGCTGATCGACGCCGGCCGGCTGTCGGCGGCGCCGCTGCGGGAAGAAGCCCTGGGGGCCCGCCCGACCGTCGGAGAACGTGTCGGAGCGTCCGGCGGTCGGGCACCCCTGGGGGACGAGCGCGTCGTCACCGTGCTGGACGCCGTGCTCGACACGGCCGCGGCGCTGGCGTTCGTGGCCGATGAGCTGGGCGACCGCTGCGGCGCCGTGGCGTTCGACGACGGCGTGCGGGTGGCGCTGCCGCCGCGGCGGGCCGGCGGGGCAGCCGTGGTCCGGGCGCTGTTCGACCTGCAGTCCCGGCCGGTGGACTCCGACTACGAGCTCGCGTTCCGGCGGGCCGAGGGATCCAAGCGGGCGCTCGTCGTCGTGCTGTGCGACCTGCTCGAGGAGGCGGCGGCGCGGCCGCTCGTGGCCGCCGTGCCGGTGCTCACCCGCCGCCACGCGGTGATCGTGGCCTGCCCGTCCGATCCGGCGCTGGAGGCGATCGCCGCGCCCGGCGCCCCGGGCGCGCTCGCCACCGCCCGCGCGGTGGTGGCCGGCGACGTGCTCGCCGCCCGCACGCGGGCCGCCCGCAACGTCCGCGCCGCCGGCGCCCGCGTCCTCGAGGCGCCGCCCGGCAAGCTCCCCGCGACCGTGGTCGCCGCCTACCTGCGGGCCAAGGCGCGGGCGGTGCTGTGACCCCGGCGGCCGCGGACGGCCACCAGCGTCCAGAACGTGCCGGCGAGCAGGACGCCGATCGCCGTCTGCACCGCCACCGGCAGACCGGGCCCGGTGAGGAACCCCTCGGCCAGGCCGCAGATCACCAGGAACGGCGCCGTGCCGGCGGCGATCTCGATCGCCGGGCGCGCCTCCGCGCGCAGCGCGGCGCCGCGGCGGCGCGGCCCCGGCCGGATCAGCGCCCAGCCGATGCGCAGCCCGGCGACGCCGCCGCACACGATGCAGGAGAGCTCGAGCGGCCCGTGCGAGGAGATCAGCCGCAGGAACGCCAGGCCGTGGCCGCCGCCCACCGCGAGCCCGCCCAGCACCCCCAGCAGCAGCCCGTTGAACGCCAGCGACAACACCGTGAACGCCCCGAAGGCGATCCCGCCGGCGAACGCCACCAGGGTCACGCCGATGTTGTTGGTCATCACCGCCACCGAGAACTCGGCGCCCTCGGCCGCGTCGTAGTCGCGCCCGGCGGCCGGCGGGTCGGCCGCCGCCGCGAAGCGCCCGGGCACCAGCCCGCCGGCCGCCGCCGGGTCGAGCGCGCCCCAGGCCGCCCCCGCCGCTGCCGGGACGAGCAGGCACAGCCAGGCGGCGAGCAGGATCGCAGGGCGCTCGGCCAGCCGCCGCCAGTAGCCGCGCAGCATGAACCGCACGACCGAGCGCCGGCGGCCCGCGCGCGCGTACACCGTCGCGCGGCCGCGCAGCACGAGCGCCTCCAACCGCCGGGTCAGCGGGTCGCGCGGGAAGCGCCGGCGTGCGAACGCCAGGTCGGCGGCGGCCGCCCGGTAGAGCCCGCCCAGCTCGCGCACGCCGTCGGCGCCGAGCCGCTCCGGCCGGTCGCCCGCGCGCCGCAGCGCCGCGTCGAGCGCCGCCCACGCCTCGCCGCGCTGGGCCTGGAAGCCGTCTGGCGTCACCGCCCGTCCCCGGAGTTCATGATGCGCCCGAGGTCCATGCGCGATGGAGTATGAGGACAGCCGCACGATCGCGACGCCGGAGGGCGTCGAGCTCGCGCTGCCGCTGGCCGGCGTCGGGTCGCGCTTCATGGCGCTGCTTCTGGACTCGATCCTCCAGGCCCTGATCGTGGCCGCGGCGGGCGTGCTCGGCTTCGTGCTGCTGGGCGACGTCGCCGCCACGATCGTGCTCTCGTTCGGGCTGCTGTTCGCCTATCTGGTCTACGACGTGGCGTTCGAGGTCCGCGGCGGCGGCCGCACGCCGGGCAAGCGAGCGGTCGGGCTGCGGGTGGTGCGCGACGGCGGCGGGCCCGTCGGGCTGCGCGCAAGCCTGATCCGCAACGTCTTCCGGCTCTTCGAGGCGGCGCTGCTCTATGCGCCGGCGATCGTGTCGATCCTCGTCACGCGCAGCAATCAGCGGCTCGGCGACCTGGCGGCCGGCACGCTGGTCATCCGCGAGCCGAAGGCCGAGCGCACGCCGTTCACGGCGCCGCCCGCGCGCGTCCCGACCGAGAGCTACGCCAGCTGGGACGCCACCGGCGTCAACGAGGCCGAGCTGGCCGCCGTGCGCGCGTTCCTGCAGCGCCGCGAGGAGCTGCGGCCCGCGGCCCGGCGCACGCTGGCCGCCCAGCTCGCCGCGCGCGTGCGGCCCCGGGTGGCCGGGGTGCGGCCGGGCCTGGACGACGAATCGTTCCTCGAGCGGTTGGCGGCGGCGAAGGAATCCCGGATGATGAGAGAAATCTCAGAAAGCGGGCATGAGGAGCCCGACATCCCATAAAGGAGGGTGGTGCAGATGTCCCAGTCCTACGAGCAGGCGCCTCCGGCCCCGGCGGGCCCGCCCGCCGGCGGTCCGAGCGGCCCGCGCGCGGGGTTCTGGCGGCGCTTCGCCGCCAAGTTCATCGACGGCATCATCCTCGGGATCATCAACGCGATCCTGGCGGTGATCTTCAAGAACTCGGTGGGCGTGTACTACGCGCTCTCGGTGATCATCGACTGGGGCTACTACACCTACCTCGAGGGCGGGCCGAAGGGCCAGACCCTGGGCAAGATGGCGCTCGGCATCCGGGTCTACGACTTCCGGGTCGGCGGCCCGATCGGCTATGGCCGCGCGTTCATCCGCCAGATCGCCCAGATCCTCTCCACGATCCCCCTCTTCCTCGGCTACTTCTGGATGCTCTGGGACAAGGAGAAGCAGTGCTGGCACGACAAGATCGCCGGGTCCGTCGTGGTGCCGGTGGACGCGTACCGCTGAGCGCGGTTCGTACGGGACATTGACAAACCGGGCGGCATCCGGTCCAATCCGGTGCCGCCCATGGCCCAAGGTCGCGCCGGCTCGCTCGAATCGCTTCGCCGCCTCAACCGGCTGCGGGTGATCCGCGCGCTGCGCGACGAGCACCAGATCTCGCGCGCCGACATCGCGCGACGGACGGGGCTCTCGCGCTCGACGGTGTCCAGCCTCGTCGCCGACCTGCAGGCCGACGGGCTCGTCGTCGAGCGTCCCGAGCCGGGCCTGGCGCACGGCTCCCAGGGCGGCCGGCCGCCGATCATGCTGAGCTTCGACGCCTCCGCGGGCGCGGCCGTGGGCATCGACTTCGGCCACTCGCATCTGCGCGTGGCGGTGTCGGACCTCGCGTCCACGATCCTGGCGGAGCGCAGCCGGCCGCTGGACACCGACCACGACGCGCAGCAGGGCCTCGACGCGGCCGCGGACCTCGTGGCCGACACCCTCGCGGACGCGGGCGTCGCGCGCTCGGCGGTGCTCGGCGCCGGGATGGGCCTGCCGGGGCCGATCGGGTCCGGTGAGGGCGTCGTCGGCACCTCGGCGATCCTGCCCGGCTGGATCGGCATGACCGCCGAGGCGGAGATGCGCCGGCGGCTGGACATCCCGGTGATGGTGGACAACGACGCGAACCTGGGCGCGCTGGCCGAGGCGGCGTTCGGCGCCGGGCGCGACGCCGGCGACCTCGTCTATCTGAAGGTGTCCAGCGGCATCGGCGCCGGGCTGATCCTCAACGGGCGGCTCTACCGCGGCAGCGGCGGGCTGGCCGGCGAGCTCGGGCACGTGCTCGTCAACCCCGACGGGATCGTCTGCCGCTGCGGCAACCGCGGCTGCCTGGAGACGGTGGCGGCCACCGGCGCGCTGATCGACCTGCTGCGCCGCTCGCACGGCGAGGACTTGACCGTGCAGGCGATGCTCGACCTCGCGCACGCCGGCGACGCCGGCTGCCGGCGGGTCATCCACGACGCCGGGCGCGCGCTCGGCCAGGTCGTGGCCACGCTGTTCAACGTGCTCAACCCGGAGCTCGTGGTGGTCGGCGGCGAGCTCGCGCGGGCCGGCGAGCTGCTGCTGGCCGGCGTGCGCGAGTCCGTGGCCCGGTCGGCGCTGCCCGAGGCCTCGCGCGGCGCCGACGTCGTCGTGGGGACGCTCCGCGACCGGGCGCAGGTGCTGGGCGCGCTGGCGCTGGTGGTGTCCGAGGCCGACCGCGCGCTGGTGCCGGTCTGATGGTCCGCTGGGGCATCCTCTCCACCGCGAACATCGCCCGCCGGGTCGTGGACGGTGCGCGGCTGGCCGCGAACGCCGAGCTGGTCGCCGTCGGGTCGCGCGACGGCGAGCGGGCGCGCGCCTACGCGGCCGAGCACGGCATCCCGCGCGCACACGACTCCTACGAGGCGCTGCTGGCCGACCCCGAGGTCGACGCGATCTACAACCCGCTGCCCAACTCCCTGCACGTGGAGTGGACGATCCGCGCCCTCGAAGCCGGCAAGCACGTGCTGTGCGAGAAGCCGCTCTCCCGCCACCCGGCGGACGTCGAGCGGGCCTTCGACGCGGCCGAGCGCGCCGGCCGGCAGCTGATGGAGGCGTTCATGTGGCGCTTCCACCCGCAGACCGAGCAGCTCGTCGGGCTGGTGCGCGACGGCACGATCGGCCGGCTGCGCTTCGTGCGCG